>CALLAG010000328.1 GCA_938002705.1 uncultured Saprospiraceae bacterium
ATCAACCCGAGATAGCCCTATGATCATAAAGGGACAAAATACAGCTGTGGGATATAAGCGTAACCTTATTATTCTTATAGCCTTATTGTTGCCACTCTTGTTTTTTAGATTCTATACATCAGGTGATAATGAGACGTCTTCTTCTGAGCCAGAAGTCTTGGTCTATTGTGATGCTGAGCAGATAGATGGTGAGCATTTTGTCACAGGTGGTAATAAATTTTTAGGAGCGGAGACACGATCTGACGAGAAGTATAATTCTGGAAAATATTCTTCTAAGTTAAGTGGCGACCAGCTACGGAGTATGACTTATAAGATGGAAGACCCTATCCCTGGAGCAAGGTACAAGGTAGAAGTGTGGTCATATAATCAGCATCCCGTCAAAGCATCTGTAATAGCGAGTGACCCAGAAGGCAAAGACTTCTACCAGTCGATCTCAGATCCTGTAGAGCGACGAGATGATGCATGGGCGAGATGGGAGATGTACTTCACTGTACCTCGTTATAGCACGCCAGAATACATTAATGTATACGCTACTATGCAGAAGGGGCCTAACAGTATCTATTTTGATGATCTTAAGGTGACATACGTAGGTGATAATAATCTTACTACTATAGAGTCATTTGTGCCAGCAGATTTTCAGATAACTATAGATAAAAAAGGACTCGATAGATTAGTTATGAATAGGAAAAAATCTATCGCCCAAGGACTAGTATTCCATGATGATCAGAAGGTCAAGGCTAAGATATGGGATGATGGTCGATATAAGAAAGCGTCGATAAGATATAAGGGAGATTGGCTCGATCATATGGGAACTAATCCTTCTTATAGAGTCGATATGAATACTCAGGAAAGCTGGCGTGGGATGCAGAGTTTTTCTGTGCAGGAACCTTACACCAGAAGTTACTTATGGGAGTGGGTATTCTTTCAGTTTTTGGATTATGCTGATGTCATAAGACCGAGATATGATTTCATATACTTTAAGCAGAATAACAAAGATAAGATCGTCTTTAGTTATGAGGAGCACTTCACTAAGAACTTAGTCGAGAATAAGAGTAGAAGAGAAGGTCCTATCGTAAAAATGACTGAGGATAGAATGTGGGAGACAACTAAGCGTACTATCAAAGGGTGGAGAGGGAGTCTCCCAGCTGCAGAAGAAAGAGATAAGGCCTACTGGACATCAGAACTGAGAGCATTTAAGGAAAGTAAACTGGTTAAAAATCCCAAGTTGAAATCTGACTTTGAAGTAGCACAGAACCTATTACTACAGTTCAAGTATAATCTCAAATCCACCGATGAGATTTTTGATATAGATAGGATGGCCAAGTATATGGCCCTTGTAGATCTATGCTTAGCACATCACGCGATGACATGGCATAATCAGAGATTCTACTATAACCCTGTCACAGCATTATTAGAGCCGATAGGTTTTGATGGGTATTCTTCTGAAGAACCACAGAACTACTCATCACATATATACGCAGAGAGATTATATACTTCTGAGAGAGGACATCAGGAAGCGATAGACGATCTGTTCTATGATGATATTTTTGTCAGAAAATACTTCTACTATCTCAATCAATATTCTGATGAGGACTTCATTAATAGTTTTATGGAGAGTATCGAAGAACCACTTGTAGAGCGGGAGAATTTTATACAGAATAGATTCTCTTCTTATAAGTACAATAGAGATATCATTAAGAAAAAAGCTATAAGAACACAGATTGCTCTACCTGCATATGTCAATTCCCTTTTAGCTTATAAATACAAATCAGAAGAAGGCATAGACTATCTCAAAGTGATGAATCAGCATAACTTCCCACTTGAGATAATGAGTGGTCAGTCTTCCTCTTCTGATAGTCAAATCATATACCCACAGGTCAGAGATGCCGTGCCAGAATATGATATATGGAAAGTCATATCAGGTGCTAAAGAATTACAATATAAAGTAGCTGGATTAGATTCTGTCTACACGACTAAGATACTTGAGTGGACAACGCCTGATCCTTGGTCTCCACGACAAGAGTTGGTAGCTAATATTGATCAGTTTGCTGATATATTGGTAGTAGATCGAGATAATGTAAGACTTAATTCTGGTGTACATAAAATCACGAAACCACTCATCATACCCAAAGGAAAATTACTTACTGTGAGTGCTGGGACGAAACTGATATTCTCTGAAGGAGGATTTCTATTAAGCTACAGTCCTGTAAGATTCTTAGGAGATCCTGAAGATCCTATAACTGTAGAATCCACAGATAATAATTCTGGTAGCATCACAGTAATGCAGGCGGAAGGGAAGTCTCGATTAAGAAATGTGATATTCAGAAATCAGAATACGCTCAGTTATAAAAAATGGGGACTGACTGGTGCTGTTAATTTTTATGAGAGTGACGTAGATATAGAACGAACGGCATTCACAGATAACCTGTGTGAAGATGCACTTAATATTATAAGGTCAGAATTTACGATGAAAGAATCTAAATTCTCCAATACTTTTGCTGATGCATTTGATTCAGATTTCTGTACAGGAATTGTCAAAAGTACGCAGTTCTTAGATGTAGGTAATGATGGGATAGATGCGTCAGGAAGTGTCCTTACTATAGATGGTTGCCGCATACTTACAGCAGGTGATAAAGGTATCAGCGCAGGAGAACAATCCACCCTCAAGATCGTATGGACGAATATTAATGATGCATTAATAGGTATCGCTTCCAAAGACAAATCCCAAGTGGTAGCCGATCATATAGATCTATCTGATTGTGCATTAGGATTCGCTGCATTCCAGAAGAAGCCTGAGTATGGTCCTGCTTCTATTGAGGTTAAAAATTACAAAACCAAAAACGTCAAGCAATTACATAATATCCAAGAGCATTCTACCATCGATATTAAGATAGAGCAATGATGCCATTAGATTACAGATATGAGCTGAAGTATGTATTAGAGTCATCTGATATCTTCCATCTGGAGTCGATGCTCTTATGCCATCCAGCGGGTTTTAGCAAAGCATTCGATGATAGAGTGATCAATAATATCTATTTTGATGATCATCAGTTCTCTGCGTGCAGTGATAACCTATCCGGTATAGCAGAACGTATCAAAATAAGGTATAGATGGTATGGCAAAGAAGCTCATGCTGAGAACGGCGTATTAGAATATAAAATCAAAAAGAATGCCTTAGGATCTAAAGTCCATCATCGAGATATTCCATACGATTCACTCAAGCAATTGTCATCAATAGTCAATGATAAGATGCCTAATAGTGCCATGGTGTCACCCGTCATCAGGAACCAGTACTTAAGAAGTTATTATCTGGATATCTCAGGAAAGTATAGACTGACAGTGGATAGAAATGTAATATATAATTGGCCATCAGATAGTAGCAGCATTCATCATTCTGCAATACCAGACAGTCGTATCATCGTGGAAGTGAAGTTTGATAAAGATGAAGATACAGATGTTGATACAGTCATCAGTGATATCCCATTTAGATTATCAAAACACTCTAAGTACCTATCGGGTATGTATGCTTTGTACGGGTAGGGTGGGTTTAATATTGTCTTCCTCAATATAAGAACCAAGTAATTCTAATTCGGTGGGTAGATTATAAGTAAATTAGAAATCTAAATCATACAGACATGAAACAACTTACTTTAATCCTCGCTTTACTGCCCTTGCTCGGGATATCTCAGAAATCATTTGCTCCTCTTAATGCTGTATGGAACTATGAAGCGAAATCAGAATTCAATTCTGATTTACTGGATTGTAGTGGCAATCATCTTCAGTATATAGTCGAAGAAGAAGTTGACATTGATGGTAGGGAATGTTCGCTCATTAGAGCTTATCGTTCCTCCAACTTGGATACGGTATGGAGATATACAGGAGATAGTCTGATAGTATATGAGGAGGAAAGCAAAATATACTTTCAAGAAGACAGT
>CALLAG010000329.1 GCA_938002705.1 uncultured Saprospiraceae bacterium
ATAAGCTACGACCAAATGTATTCTCACTTGGTTCTTCCGTGACAACAAGACATTTCTTAGTTTTTCTGACAGAAGCGAAGATCGTTTCTTTATCCAGTGGATTCAATGTTCTCAGATCTATAACTTCTACTTGATCTGTGATATCTTCTGTTGCATTCATCGACCAGTGTACGCCCATACCGTAAGTGACGATAGTGGCTGTCGGTTGATTATTATTATCTGATATTTCTTGTACGACATTAGCTTTGCCGAAAGGCAGTATATAATCTTCTGATGGTTCAGTTACTTTAGCTCTTAATGTACCTGGAACTTTAGACCAGTAGAGTCCTTTATGTTCTAGTAAGACAACTGGGTTAGGGTCATGATATGCTGCTTTGATAAGCCCTTTAAGATCTGCGCCATTACTTGGGTATGCTATTTTGATGCCTCTTATATTCGTCAGTACAGATTCTACACTTGATGAGTGATATGGGCCGCCACTACCATAAGCTCCTATAGGAACTCTGAGGATCATACTCACTGGCCATTGTCCATTACTGAGGTAGCAAGAACGACTGACTTCTGTAAACAATTGATTCAATCCAGGCCATATGTAATCAGCGAATTGTACTTCTACTATAGGCTTTAATCCGACAGCAGACATACAGACAGTAGAACCTACAATGAATGCCTCTTGTATCGCTGTGTTGAAGACTCGATTATCTCCGAACTTCTGAGCTAATGTAGCAGCTTCTCGGAACACACCTCCAAGTCTGGCCCCCACATCTTGTCCATATAGCAGACATTCTTTATGCTCAGACATTAATTCCTCTATCGCAAATAATGCACAATCCACCATGACAACCTCATCATTATCAGTCGGAGATCTATCCCCCGTTTCTTCTATGATGCTTGTCTCTGCATAGTCATGACTGTAGAGGTCAGAAGCTACGGGGTCAGCTGCGTCTTGTGCTTTCTGGAAGTCTTTGCTGACCGTTTTATTTGCTTTCTTGATAAGCTTATCTAAGTCTTTGTCAGTGAAGCCATTGTCGCTAAGTAGTTTCTGCAGTTTCGGATAAGGGTCTGATTTTTTGGCTTCTTCCAGATCATCTCTGTACCATTCCATTCTGACACCAGAAGTATGATGATTAAGAAGGGGGACTGTAGCATGTATAAGAAAAGGCCGTCTTTCCTTACGCATGATTTTAATTACGTTTTCTATTGTCTTGTAACAAGATTCAAAATCTGAACCATCTATAGTAATCGCTTCTACACCCTTAAATCCTTGTATGAATTCGAAAGCATTCTGTGCTCTTGTCTCTTCTGCATTAGCTGATATATCCCATCCATTATCTTGTATGACATAGAGTATAGGGAGCTGCTTCAATGCCGCCATCTGAAATGCTTCAGAGACTTCGCCTTCTGTTACAGATGCATCTCCGAGTGAGCATACCGTTATCGGATGATCTTTATTGTCTATGCCAAGTAATTCTTTGTACTGCATACCCATCGCAGCTCCTGTCGCTGGTATGGCCTGCATTCCTGTTGCAGATGATTGGTGTGGGATTTTGGGATAGTCTTTATGATTATAACTAGGGTGAGAATAGTATGATCTTCCTCCTGAGAAGGGATCATCTTTTTTGGCCATGAGCTGTAACATTAACTGATACGGCTCTAATCCCATGCCCAGTAACATAGCATCATCACGATAATAGGGGAATGCATAATCCTGAGGCTTAAGCTGCATGCCTACAGCCAGTTGTATCGCTTCATGGCCTCGGGATGTAGCATGTACATACTTCGAGACGATTTTGAAGTTCTCTTCGTAGGTTTCTGTCATCGTCTTGGCAGTAGTCATCAGTGTGTATGCTGATTCTAATACCTTTTTGGGCAGACTTTTAGAGGATCGCTTTGCAATTTTTGTTTTAGACATGTTTTCTGAGAGCTAATTACTTGATAATCATATAATATGATTGTAAAAATACAAACTAACAAATTTTATTAATATGAGCTGTGCAATGACACTAATAAAATCAGATTATGCATTTTTGTTATTATTATGACTTATTAGGTACAGTTGTATGTACTATCATCTTATAATAACTTAATTTAGAACTATAGAACTACTGCAAGCACAAAGACATATTAGTTAGTACTTTGGTTGTAGATTTACAATATAATAATTAATAAAAGATCTATGAAATATACATTATACCTCCTATTATCGATTACCTTATTGGCTTCATGTAAGGAGACTCAGAGAGAAGTAACATCACAAGTAACAACAGCGGTAGAGACAGCAATTGATTATCCAGCTGACTTGGATAAAGTATTCGATAATCACGGTTCTGTAGATAAATGGAAATCAATGAAGGCGATGACATTTGAGATAGAGAAAGAAGGTGGTAACGAAAAGACAATGCTCGATCTGCATAGCAGACATGAGAGGATAGAAGCCAGCAAATTTACATCAGGCTATAATGGTAAAGACTACTGGGTAGTCGCAGATACATCATACAAAGGCAATGCTAAGTTCTACACTAATCTGATGTTCTATTTCTATGCTATGCCATTCGTATTATCAGATGATGGCATTAATTATGATAAAGTTGATCCTCTGACATTTGAGGATGTCGCATATCCAGGATATAGAATCTCATATGGCGACGGCGTAGGCATCAGTCCCAAAGATGAATACTTCATCCACTACGATCCTGAGACTTACGAGATGGCATGGTTAGGTTATACAGTAACGTATTATTCTGATGAGAAAAGTGATAAGTTAGGATGGATAAGATACAACGACTGGAAAAACTTCAATGGCCTCAAACTACCTAACAGCTTAACATGGTATAAGACGGAAGATAACAAACCGACAGAGGTAAGAAACGCAAGAAACTTTGTCAATGTCAAAGTATCTGAAACGGCTTTTCCTGTGGGGACTTTTGATGTGCCTGAGGGTGCTGATATAGTGGAGTAAGGAATACTCTTACGAATAGAGAATATGTGATTGTAATCGGATAACCAAAGTGTCTTTGGCGACATATAATTATAACTAACTTACGGAGAGTAAGATATAATTATTATTTTACTGATACAAAGAACAGTTCATGAAGAAACAACAACTTACCATTAGTATTATTTTGCTTTTACTTACCTCTACTATACAAGCTCAGAGGTTCATTGAAGTCCCGGCTGATTTCACAACGATACAGGAAGCATTAGATGATGCCGAAGAAGGCTCGATAATAAATGTTGCACCTGGAATATATTATGAGAATCTTGTATGGCCAGAGGATGAAGATGGTATAAGTCTTATTGGTACTGATGGTAGTGAAAATACCATAATAGATGGGTCTGGTACTGATAGAGTATTGTATGTTAAATCTCGTAGGTATAATGGACAACAGCCAACTATTTCTTCGAGCACTTTAATAAATGGTTTTACCTTCAGGAATGGTTATATTTTTGATGATAATGGAGCAGGGATATATATAGTTGATTCTGCTTTGAGACTAATCGATTGTAGTATCGAAGGTAATTTTGGGGAAGGTGATCGTGTACTAGGTGGTGGAGCATATATGAGAGGATTTGAAGGAGAAATCACAAATTGTCAATTCAATAATAATATCATTGATTCTGAATCTCGGGCATATGGAACTGGTTTATATCTTTCAATATTTGATCAGGTTGATATATCTCATAGTACTTTTTCTGGAAACTCAGGCAAAACTAATAATTGGTGTTATGGCGGTGGTATATATGTAGAATCTTATTCTTTATCAACCGATATAAGCTCACTAAATATGACAAATTGCCTTGTCGATAATAACTCCGTAAGCACCGAAAGGTGGGCATACGGTGCAGGTATTTATATTGATGGTGATGATGAAATGGAAGCTACAATTGACTCTTCTATAATTTCGAATAATTATACAAATGATGCAAATTGGTCATATGGAGGCGGTATGAATATAAATGTAATTGAATTAAAATTAACTAATTCTACTTTAGTTAATAATTCATCACGTGAAGGAGCTGCGATCTACTCTGAGTATATATCATTTTCTTCGTTAGCAAATACAGCAGAAATCTCTAATTGTAATATTTTAATGAACTCATGTAGTGGAGGTGTTATCTCAATGGATGATTCACCTGGCAGTCTCAATGTCACTAATAGTATAATACATCACAATATAGGAGCTCCTTTTATTACTTCTTCATTTAGGGACGAGGGTCCTACACTAAATGTTATTAATTCAACAGTAGCATTTAATTCAAAGAACATAAGGACTTTTCATGATTTCAAATCTACTAATTCTATATTTTGGAATAATTCAGATTCAAATGATTTTTTATCTAATACAACTGTTGATCCAACTATATCTAACTGTATTGTAGAAGGAGGGTTTCAAGGAGATAATATCATAGATAGTGATCCACTTTTCATTTCAGAATATGATCTGATTCCAAGAGAGAACTCACCATGCCTTAGTAGTGGTGTGCCTTTATCAGATATTACTACAGATATATTAGGTAACCCAAGGCCTTTGCCACTAGGAAGTGATCCTGATATAGGTGCTTACGAGATAGATCAATACTTTGCTCATGCAAAGACAAAGTTCTATTTCGATGAGAACGAGAGTGGACTCCTTGATGGTACTGAAAAATATCTCAATATAGGTTCTGTTTTACACAACGATAAGTCACTATATCAGAACTTTAGAAAAGAAGGCGTATTCGTAATCACACCTCAGGGGATGAATACACTTGTCTATGATGATACAACCAATCCTGACTGGTCCCCAACGACGGAGACTGATTTTGCATTTGATGTCGATACTGATGATTTTGTTAAGCAAATAGATATCGGACTTACACCTACGCATGCTTATTCAGACCTTCAGCCGATTATAGAAAGTGGAAGGTTCAGATGTGGTGAAGAAGTTGACTTCAGTATCTCTGTACATAATTACGGTACAGAAATAGATTCTGGTATAATATGGTTAACGCTTGATTCTCGATTAGATCAGTTCACATTTGCAGATATTCCAGACCACACTTCAGGTTCCCATACTGTAGGTTGGGATTTTAGTGATCTTTATCCTTCTGAGTCTATTACAAAATATTTTGAAGTGACTGCACCGTTGATTGTGGATGCATCGCAAGTAGGTGAGATATACTCCTTTAGTGCATATATAGAAGACCTAAATAAAGAAGCACCATATACCTACGATACAGAGTTAGCATGTGCATATGATCCTAATGACAAAAATGTCCAACCCTCGCGAAGTGATAATCAAGCACTTATAGAAGCGCCAATGGTATACAAGATCAGATTTCAGAATACTGGTAATGATTATGCCAAAAATGTAGTGATCATAGATACCTTAGATAGTCAGTTAGATATGGAGAGTTTTAGAGTTGTCAGTTCGAGTCATGGTGATAACTTAGATGTAACCTATGATGAAAATATTATAAGATTTAACTTCAGTAATATCTATCTACCTGATAGTCTGACTAATGAGCCAGACAGTCATGGGCATATTACATTCAGTATCAAAGCTAAGTTGGATGTGCCTATAGATTATATCATAGAAAATACTGCGGATATCATTTTTGATTTTAATCCACCTATCGTCACAAATACAACGCAGAGTATTATGGTAGAAGAATTTCTATCTAGTACATCTTCATTATTACCGATCCTGGATGTCAATATATACCCTAATCCAACGCAAGATCAATTACAGATAAGTAAAGAAGTCGATACTGCAATCTTATACGATATGAACGGACGACTTATCAAAAAAGTATCAAAGACTTCCAGTATGAATATCAGAAGTATAGAGATTGGCAGCTATATCTTAGAATTGGAGAAAGATGGAGAAGTAGTAAAAAAGAAAGTTATAAAAGGGGAATATTAGTGGTTATTAATTGTTGAGTAAGAGCGAAACTAATTTTTATTATGAAATATCTGCGTAGCACAGTTAAGTGTTCTTAAAGGCAATATAGAATCTAATATTGCTAAGCATATTAATTTGATTAATACTGCAATAGAACATGGAGCATCTGCTATATTTTTTCCAGAGTTATCCATTACTGGTTATGAGCCCGCGTCGGCCCAAGATTTAGCTTTTGAGAAGGATGACATCAGATTAGATGTGTTTCATGAATTAAGCGATACCAATAATATCGTAATGGGAGTGGGGCTACCTACTTAGGGTGCATTAAAGCCCCACATCACTATGCTTATATTTCAGCCGCAAAGACCAAGAGTGGTATACTATAAAGAGTATTTGCATCCAAGTGAAGAACAATACTTTATGCCAGGTGAAGGACAAGTATTTATAGAATGTGAAGATTGTAGAATAGCGCCATCGATCTACTATGAATCTTCTGTAGAACAGCATCAAAAGTATGCCATGTACCATGGATCAAATATACCTTGCTTCCGTTCTTAATTCTAAGGCGGGGATAGATAAGGAAATAAATAATCTATCAAAGGTAGCCAGCAGTCATAATGTGATAGTCATGATGTCAAATTATATAGGAGAATCGGGTGGCTACGAAGCTGCAGGAAAGTCTTCTATATGGAATGATAGCGGAGGTGTGTCCTGTATTTTTTCATTATATATTTTTCCTAATGAAAAACCAAATCCGACCCCTTCATAGCTACACCAAAAGCATCCATATCTAAGCCAGTAGTGATGTTGTGCTTATCAAAATAAGAAATCATATTCTCCATCGGCATATTGCCAGTCAGTTCATCTTTGGCCATAGGGCAACCGCCGTAGCCTTTGATGGCACCGTCAAAACTTCGGCAGCCAGCATTGTAAGCGGCATGGACTTTTTCTTCCCACTTATCTGGAGTGGTATGCAGGTGTGCA
>CALLAG010000330.1 GCA_938002705.1 uncultured Saprospiraceae bacterium
TCGCAAATGCTCCTACGTCCAACATTAGATTAAATAATCCATAATCGGCTTCAGATAGAAAGGTCGTGTAGAATGGAAATAATAAAATGTATACGGCAGGCCTTAGAAAACCTAATATCCCATAGACAATCATACCGACGATAGGCTGATCTTTAGCTGATTTATTAAGTTGTAAAAGGTAAGATTTGATGTTGCTTTATTTAGGGGCTTGAATAATACACTTAATCTGCCCTCTGATCTATGTATGCTCTTAGATCTTGTAATTGTTGGTCACTCATTTTCTCTACTGGATACTGCGGCATATAAGATCTTCTTCCTGACACAGACTTGACACCATATCGCGTGACTTGATATATGGAGTGATCTGTATAAGAATCTTCTTTCTTCTTGAGATACTTAAAGCTCATATCAGAATCGTCTAATAAAAAATACGAATATCTCTGACCTTCGTGACAATGTAGGCAACTGTTATTATATATTTTAGCACCGTTATCAGGATTACCTTTGACACTTACCGCTGCCTCTCTTGAGTCCTGAGCCGAGACGAAATGTGCCGGTGAGTAATTAAGATACCGAGACTTAATAAGGGCTACTGCAGAATCTTCTTCCGTATGTCCCTTAAGAGATTGATCTAGGAATGACAGCTGACTATCATCGAGATTTAAGTCATCTATCTTGAGATCGATAGTCCATAGATATGCTAATATCGACTCTACTTCCCAGTCCTTGAGACGTCTTCCTTGTGCACATTCCACAGCACATAATTGTATAGCTTCTCTGATGTTATCCCTTGCAGGAACTACGAGGTCCCCATATTTCTTATAGTAATCACCATTGTAGAATTTCTCTCTATTGACAGCACCGTACAGGCTTGTTCCTTGTAAGAAAGGCATACCCTTAGCATCTGTATAATCTAATCTTGCTTGCGGGTCTGAGAACCTGAGATCAGGATCTTCTCTTTCGAGATTGTGACATGATGTACACACGAAGTGCTTACTTTGTTTTTTTGTTTTTCCTCCACCTGGCTTTGAGCTGAATCCTTCTTCTACTAACTGCTTACCTCGCTTAGCTGATACACCGAATATTTCAGTATTAGGAAAATGATCATCGGCTTCGCTGCCTAAAGATTTTAATACTTTAAATACTCTATCAGACTTATCAATGATAGGACTGCTATCTGGTATAATCAATGATGCACATACGATAAAGCATAGTGCAAGAAATGCAATAAAAAATATTCTGAATCTCAGTATCATAACTTAAACTGTCTTGAGATTGTAAATCCTAACCTAAATCCACCATCTGACCAAGAAGAAGTTGTGTAAGGAATGTAATCTGTCTCTACAAGCCCCCTAGCATTGGTTAAGTTAATCTGGAAAACGTGACCTCCACCAGTCTCCCACTCAAATCCTATACCTAATGGATTATGATATTCTTTGCTCCCATCAGGAGAAAGTTCTGTTTTTCTAAACTCTGAAAATGTAAACGTTGCATCGACAATAATACCGAATACCTTAGTAAACTGATACTTGAATACGATACCAGCATTAGGCAGATCATTTTGGTCTCTGAATTCTACATTGTTTCTATAAGTCCAACCTAAGCTGGCTTGGATAGCGATGCGATCATTAATCTTGCTGGCTACTAATGCTTGCAGATTGTAACTTAATCTATGTGCTGACTTATCAAAGAAACACAACAAACCCGGTGTACCACATTTCTGCATAGTAGAATAAGACCCCATTCCTACGAATGCGACACTAAAAGGATTCTTGCCCTTCTCCTGCGTCATAACTCTATACTTAAATAAAGAGGTGATATTCTGAGTAAGTGGTCCTGACCCTTTAGTCCTACTGATCCCTACCATAAGGTTGTCAGTGACTCCATACTCGAATCCTATGAGTACGTCAGCAGCTGACTCTAAGCCGTAGAATGTGGGCCAGCCTCCTGCCTCACCAGCGAAGTCTCCGAATCTGTGTCCTACTCTAAAATCTAAGTGCCTCTTAGGCAATGTCTCTACAGAATGGGAATTAATGACTCTCGTATCCTTAAATGTCTGATAAACTTTGCCTTGACTCCATATCTGTGTACTAATAAGAGATATAATGGCTATTAAAATTATCCTCATCGCTCTATCTTAATTTTCTGGATAGTCTTCCTCGATCCAACAAATAATTAAATCTAACTCTTCTTGAGTCAGCATTTTAGGTCCTAATGCATAATTGGGTGGCATATCTGCAGAATTGACAACTCTCTGCTCAAAGCTACCATCGTCGATATATTGCCTTAGACCCTCAAAGTCTATATAATTACCAGGAGCACTAAGCCCTCCATTATGACACCCATCATAAGCACAATTGGTATCAATAATGAGTTTGATGTTATCGTCGTAGCTTGCTACACCCTCGCAAGTGATTTCTGGGGCTTCATCTCGCGTACAAGACACGACAAAAGCGAATGCCAGAAAAAAAGTAATAATAATTGAAATCTTTTGCATATCGATAATTGTTGTTAATATCGTACTACAATAATATTAATAATAAACGTATTAATCTAAACCATAATATATGTATCCAATAGAATTAGTAAAGCCAATGTCCAAAGATCTAACAGATTTCGGCTTTTCGGGACTTTCTACACCAGAATCTGTAGACGAGATCTTAGGAAAAAAACAAGGCACAGTGTTATTAGTTGTCAATTCCGTATGTGGATGTGCTGCTGCTAATGCAAGACCTGCTGCCAAAATGGCTCTTAATAATGCTATCAAGCCAGATAAAGCAGTAACTGTATTTGCAGGAGTAGACAAAGCTGCTGTAGATAAAGCAAGAGAATACTTACTACCATATCCTCCATCTTCTCCTGCCATCGCCTTATTCAAAGACGGAAATCTTGTGCATATGATAGAAAGACATCATATAGAAGGCAGAACGGCTCAGATGATCGCTGAGAATCTTAATGC
>CALLAG010000331.1 GCA_938002705.1 uncultured Saprospiraceae bacterium
GTTTAGTTATGTAGATATTTACATTCTTTTAAGAACTCCAATTTATATCTAACTGGTAGTAAATTCTCTTTGCTTTTTCTTCGCCACAAGAGCGTTCCCATCCGAAACTGATGTTTCGGTTCTTTCCTTTTTTAAGGTCCATTTAGAACCTTTAATCACGCTTCAGCGTGACCTCTCTATCATTTCTATTGGAAAAAAAACAAACCAATGAAGACGATGAATCTCGCCATCCCGATCATTGCATCGGGAAAAATCCAAGGCTGCAGCTCTCCCGCTTTGCGGTTCTATCACTTAGAGCCTCACGGCTCTACTCTACGAGATCGTTCTTTCATATTTCTTAACGCCAAATAAGCCATTAATAGCTAAACATTACAGCCTCCCATCCTTGTCTGATGACAAGGTTCACTCCTTTTAGAGTGACATTTTTAGTCACTCTAATCTCGCAATAGCGAGAACAGTCGTTCCTCCTTCCCTCTATTCATCAAACACGGCCCTTGTTTTTTAACGCTATTAATAACTGATTTGCCTAAAATGGCTTAGGCCGATAAGCATCACCATTCAATCAAAACCAACTAAAATCTACATTCGGGAAATTTTGATAATAGCTTAGGTAATCTTGCCTAAAGCAAAGGCATGATCTCGCTGCATATTTGTATCATATTAATTAACAAAACTAAAAAAACACAGATATGTCACAATTTAATGTTCCTACAAAAGCAGAAGTTTCTCCTACTAACCAAGCTATATTCGACAACCTTGAAAAAGGATTAGGATTCGTACCAAATCTATATGCTTACTATGCTAAAGGCGAGACAGCATTAGAGGACTACCTTAATCTTCAAAACAGAAAATCTTCTATCTCAAAGAAAGAAAGAGAAGTCATCAATCTTGTCGTAAGTGAGTACAATGGATGCCACTACTGCACTTCTGCGCATACAGTTGTAGCAGGTATGAATGGATTTACACCAGAACAAATACTAAATATCAGAGCTGGATCGGCAGCATTCGACAGTAAGTTAAATGCTCTTGCAGAATTCACTTTAGCTACTGTACAGAACAGAGGTAAGGTAGACCCACAGTCTAAAGAAGCATTCTTCGCAGCAGGATATACAGAAGCTAATCTCATAGATATCGTCATGAACATAGGAGACAAGATCATGAGTAACTTCATACATAACCTCGCTGACTTCCCGATAGATTTTCCACTCGCTCAGCCTCTGGAAGCGACGGCTGCATAAGTAACAAAGTCGATCCAATAAAAAATGCAAATTATAATTCCAGCATTAGCTGTTGGTAGCAACAGCTAATGCATTCTTTAATACAGAATACTAAATATCAAATAATCATGAAAAATCTACTACTATATACTGCCATCATTACGCTATTATCATCTTGTATAGGTGATGACTTTATAGATGATCGTGTAGATCCCGTCCTGAGAATTACGGATGAGATACAATCACTTGAGGTTAATACAATGTATCAGTTTAACTTTGCATACTTCAACAATATAGGAGCTGAAGAATCCGTCAATCCAAGCTGGTCAAGCTCAGATAGTAGCATAATAATTATAGATGATAATGGGCTCGCAACAGCGATAGCATTAGGAGAGGCTATAATCACAGCAGAATATGTAGACGAAGAAGGCAATATCATAGAAGACATAGTCTCGATAATAGTAGATACCTCAACAGTAATAGAAGTGGAAGAATCTAAAAGTGGCGTTATCGCAACTACTACATTCTATGACTTATCAGGTACATTCACCATAGACTCTAATGATGATGATATTATTATAAATGTTGCTGATGATTATGAGGCGTCTACAGGATTACCTGGATTATATCTGTATCTCAGTAATAACAGAAACTCAATAGCCAATGCAAGAGAGATAGGAAAAGTAGAAGTATTTAACGGTGCACATACATACACGGTAGCTGATGCAGGGTTAAATGATTACTCCTTCTTAGTATATTTCTGTAAGCCATTTAACGTAAAGGTAGGGGACGGAGAGATTCAATAACCTCATCAATTTACAGAAAAACAAAAATTCGAAGATCCTATAAAAAGTAAAACGAAATGAAAAATATAATAACAACACTTCTATTTATCTCTGTATGCAATATCGCAATGGGCGGAGGCCCATGGCCACAACCCAAAGGCAAAGCATATATCAAGCTCTCCGAGTGGTGGACAATCTTTGATCAGCATTATACTGATACAGGACAGATAGATCCTAACCTGACTACTGGTATATTCAATACTTCGATATATGCAGAATATGGTGTTACGGACAGATTTACAACCGTCATTAATGCACCTATATTCAGCAGATCATATATGAATAATCAGAGATCAGGAACGACGGAAGAGATCATCATACAAGGGGAGGCTATCAATAGTATCGGAGATATAGACATTGGATTAAAATATGGTCTTACAAGACCTGGAGCTAATATTCCAGTATCTGTCACACTTACATTAGGACTACCTACAGGAGAAACTTCTGGTGGCGAATTAGGAAGTCTACAGACTGGCGATGGAGAATTTAATCAATATCTCAAGATAGATGCCGGAAAGAGTTTTCAATTAGGAAAAGCATCAAGTTACATAAGTATATATGGTGGTATCAATAATAGAACTCAGGATTTTTCTGAAGAATTCAGAACAGGTGGAGAAGTAGGGATCGGATTACTGAATAGCAAATTCTGGCTCACAGGGAAACTGGATATCGTACAATCATTCAATAATGGTGCTACCGCAGAAAACGCAAATAGTACAAGCATCTTTGCTAATAACTCCGAGTTTGTCGCTATTGGCTTAGAAGCTAATCTTTACGTTACTCGGCGTGTAGGTATTTCTGCAGGATTTGCAAATGCTGTCAGTGGCAGTATCATCGCTGCAGCACCTTCATACTCAGTCGGTGTATTCTATGATATGAGTAGATAGAGTTTCTATACTGTAGAATTAATAAATTCCGATGCCATAGATTCTCGGTATCCACTTTTCATGTTTATAAATTTTTAGACAAATGACTGTTTAGTATTTATATCACATTACATTTTCTTCGCCAGAAGGGCGTTCATTTTTTTCTATTGGAAAAAAAACGAACCAAAAAATCCAAGGCTTTTTCCATTTCTTAACGCCAAATAAACTATTGATAGCTAAACAATTGCCAAACTCCTCCCTCTGGTCGTCAAACCTGCCTACGGCAAGGCAAGCAAGGCAATTGTTTTTAACGCTATAAATAACTGATTTCCCTAAAATGGCAAAGGCCGTTTAACTTCACCATGCTTTAATACTTTAGTGGTATTAACATGACCTATTCAATAAATAAATTCCGATGCCATAGATTTTACTATCTTGGAATCGGAATTTCTATTTGACCCATGTTCTACAAGAAGATAAGCAAAATATTAGGGCCAGGATTACTATTTGCCAGTACGGCGATAGGCGTATCACATCTCGTACAGAGTACAAGAGCTGGCGCTAATTATGGTTTTGCATTATTAGGCATCATCATAGCTGCTAATGTATTCAAGTACCCATTCTTTGAGTATGGATCTCGATACGCAAGTGCTACTGGTGAGAGTCTTATAGATGGTTACAAGAGATTAGGTAAGCCCGTTATATGGGTCTATTTTCTCGTAACCTTAGGGTCGATGTTTTTTGTCATGTCAGCTGTAGGTTTTGTCACGATAGGATTCTTAGATAATTTATTTAATATATCTGGCCTATGGCCTGAGTTCAAGTTATTCCCTACCCTGCTATTATACACTGTCTGCTGTGGCATATTACTTATAGGCAAATTCAATATTCTTGATAATCTGATTAAGATAATAGGCGTCGTATTATTACTGTCTACTTTCTTAGCTTTTGTACTTACATTGATACATGGACCTGCGGAAAGAATAGATAATTTTATCAGTCCAGATATATTAGATGAAGCAGGTATACTTTTCATCATTGCACTAATGGGATGGATGCCCACTGCACTTGACCTATGTACCTGGAATAGTCTATGGACCATAGAAAAAATAAAAACAAGTGGCTACAAACCCAGCCTTAAGGAAACACTTTTTGAATTTAATTTAGGCTACTTTATCGCAGCTGGTTTATCTATATGCTTCCTTACTATGGGTGCCTACTTCCTATACGGGACAGGTATTAAGATGCCCGAAGGCAGCGGAGCATTTGCAAGTCAAGTCGTTACATTATATACGAATACTATCGGCGACTGGAGTTATATTATAATCTCAGCGTCTGCATTTTCTATTATGTTCAGTACGAGTATTACTGTATTTGATGGTTATGCGAGAGCTCTGGAAAGAACAACGGAAGTCTTATTTCTATCAGAGAAAAATGCACAAGAAGCGCTTAATAATTCTAAGGCTTATAATGCTTCTCTAATAATACTAAGCATCGGATCTTTTATGATCATTGCTTTATTCCTTAAGCACTTCAAAGTACTCATAGATCTGGCGACAACGATATCATTTCTTATTGCGCCATTCGTAGCTGTCATTAATTTGATACTTGTCCAGAAGAAGTATGTAGGAGCAGATGCTGTCCCACCATTGTGGATGAGAATATTAAGTTATGCTGGGATTGTCTTTCTGACAGGATTTGCAGTTTTCTTTCTATATATAAAACTTACCGGGTAAGCCGATTAGATATATAAGAAAGCCCAACCCCCGAAGAGATTAGGCTTTACAAAAAACCAACTTACTCTTAATATGCATACGGAAGGAAAAACGTTGCTTGGGATATTAAAATATAATTATGGACATCAACGCAGTCTCACTATAAAATCTAATAGCACTCTAAGTTATATCAAATACTTCTCGCAGATCTATCTCTAATTCAGGAAATAAAATGGGCTTAATTATCTCATCAGAGGTATAGGCCTTTACACGACTATACTTACCATCCTCTAAGTAAAATACTTCTACTAATTTCTCATTAGGCATCACTATCCAATATTCTGTCACGCCAGATTC
>CALLAG010000332.1 GCA_938002705.1 uncultured Saprospiraceae bacterium
TTATCAAGTACCGAAATGACTTTCTGTAATAGCCCTGATAACATGGAGCACCCATTCTTTATAGATCTATTAGACTTAAGTAATAATGCAACTGGACAATGGGAGGCTCCACTTAATTACAATGGAGGTATAATAACTGATACGTCCACAGTAAGTTTTGATAATGTAGATCCAGACATTTATGTTTTTACATTTACACCTTTTCAAAATCCAAACTCGCCATGTGGCTTAGTACCACTATCTTTTACAGCTGAGGTGATAGATTGCTCATGCGACATTCTCATATTACAAGACACTTCCCTATGCAGTGATGCATCTAACTTATTCGATCTTAATGAATTAATTATAACTTCTGATGGCATGGGTAGCTGGAGTTTAGAGTCCGGTCCTTCTATCGTAGATATAACGCAGGGCCAATTTGTAGATGTATCAGAACTCGATGGCGTATATAACTTCGACTATACACTTACTGATATTAATCCTGGATGTGACAATTCAGCAAGCGCCTTACTTACAGTAACTGAACAATATGACCCCATAACACTAAGTAGAATTATAGCATGTAATAGAATAAGTGAGACTTATGATTATACATTCGACTTGACTTCTCTGATATCATTACCTGGAGAGTGGTCAGCTCCAACAAGTTTCACTAATAATTTTGACAATGCTGCTGAGGTCAGTTTTCTCGATCAAGCAATAGGAATATATACCTTCACTTATGTCACAGAACCTAATGGCGTATGTACGCCAATCACCATCTCCCAAGATATAGAAGTCATACAATGCTGTGATGATGCCCAGTATATAATCGAATCAGAATCAACTTGCCCGGGACAATCTAATGGAAGTATCTCAGTTCTAATACAGAATAGTACATCGGCATATAATTACTCTATAGATGGTGGTCTTACTTACGTCGAAGAAAGTACATTTAATAATTTGGCTACAGGAACGTATAGTGTTGTCGTACAAGATGAGGACTTATGTGAGACTCAATTAGAAGACGTCAATGTAGAAGAGTATACTTTATTAGATATAAGCTTAGGTAGTGATATCAGAATAGTAGCAAGTGACTCCTTGTACCCACTAAGTATAAATCCCAATATCAACCCTAACGAAATCGAGAGTATATCCTGGTTCCAAGATGACGAATTACTATGCCAAGGAAGCTATGATGACTGTGCTACATTAGAAGTAGATGTCGTGGGTAGTAGTATAATCTGCATCGAAGTATCTGACATAAATGGATGTGAGAATTCAGATTGTATAAGCATAGATGAAGTCATCCCACAAAGAATATTTATACCCAACACCTTCAGCCCTACAAGTACTGATAATAAGTATTTCTATATCGGAGCTGATGAATTTATAGAATCTATAATCGAATTTAAAATCTACGGTAGGTGGGGTGAATTATTATTTGATGCCGCCGATAACTACGAGGTCAATATACCTGATCAAGGCTGGGATGGTACTTATAATGGAGAATTAATTAGCCAAGGTGTATATGTCTATCTTATTAAGGCAAGATTTGTAGGTGAGCAAAAAGATGAAATCTATACTGGCACTATCACATTACTGAGATAGACCCAAGTATTCTAATCATCTGATGGAGAATTGGGACCTTAACATATAGTGATCAGAATATGGTGTATAATCACTGGTGTATGTCTTAAAGTCAATATCCTCAGTAGCAAATATATAATCAATCCTAAGCAGCGGAACTCTGGACTCAATAGTCCGACCTCTCCCCTTGCCTACTTCTACAAATGCCTCTTGATAGTGATCTCTCATCCTACTATATATGTATGATTGTGGAGTATCATTGAAGTCGCCACAGAGGAGAATCGGATAATTACAATTTCTTGCATGGTCTAATATCATATTAACTTGGCCCAATCGCTTCTGAGAAAACTTGTTATAGTACTTAACGATACCTATCATCATCGCTAAGGACTTTTGCTCATGGGCTTCTTCTGTTATTACATCAGGCACTTCGCCATCGTGCCTATTAGATTCTAAGTGAAAGCTGTAACACCTTAGTGTATCATCTCTGATTACGATATCCGCCCATAAGCAAGTATTCGCCATATTGGAATTAAAATCTACGACACCAGAATTTACAATGGGATAACGTGATAATACACCTACCTTCTTATCCTGGACAGTATGTGTGTATGGAAAATCAAAAGCTGCCTCTATAATGGCTGTACTTAATACCCCGTACTCTTGTACCGCCATGATATCGATATCAGCAGCAGACCGTAATTCTTGTATAAATTTCTGACTTTGGATATCCAACTGCTCTCGTGGTAAGATAGCTATGGGCTTAGAGAATTGCATATTGAATGATGCAATCGTAATCGCATTATCTATATCGTTATCACCTCCAGAAAAAACATTCAGACCAAAAACCCTCGAAAATGCAGGTATACTAATTATAAGGCTGATTAATAAAAACCAGACTGCTTTCCTTCTTAATAGACCGACAACCAAGGTCAGTAATACTTGAGCAATAAAAAATATCGGAAAAAACAAACCACACACAGAGATATAACCATCTCTATCTATGGGTACAAATGGAGAAAGTACTGACAATAATAAAAAGACACTATTACAGACCGCTACAAAGAGTATAACTCTAATTATATACTTAGTAAGTGTACGCCACATCCTCATGTTTTATAACAACTTCTGACTCTGGAGCTTCTTCTACATAGCCAACAATCTGTGCATCTATACTGAACGAGTTACAGATATCGATGATACCTTGTGCTGATGCTGTATCTGTATAGATCTCTAATCTTGTACCCATATTAAAGACCTGAAACATCTCAGAATATTCTGTACCAGACTCTTCTTTTATAATATTAAAAAGAGGAGGTATAGGCAATAAGTTATCTTTTATTATTCTCCTACCGGGGGCAAATTTCTTAACTTTAGTATGAGCTCCTCCTGTATTATGTATCATGCCTGTGATACTATTTTTATAATTATCTATAACTTTCTTAAGTAAGGGTAAGAAGGTTCTTGTCGGCGATAAGACCAGCTTACCTAAGTCTATTTCTTGGCCGTCTATATCTATCTTATCTGTGAGTGATCTGCTGCCAGAATAGATTAGTTCTTCTGGAGAGTGATGATCGAAACTATCAGGGTACTTATCATAATATTGCTTACCGAATACATCATGACGTGCTGATGTCAAACCATTACTACCCATTCCGCCATTATAATTATGCTCATAGGTACTCTGTCCATAGCCAGCTATACCTACTATGACATTGCCATCTTTGATATCATTGATGATGAGCTTATCCTTATGTGATCTTGCGAAAGTTGTGTAGCCTACATCTATCGTTCTTACGATGTCACCTACGTCAGCTGTCTCACCTCCTGACATATGGACCATTACTCCGTGATCCGATAGCATAGATAAGAAACTCTTAGCTCCTGTGATTATAGCAGATATCACTTCTCCAGGTATGAGATTCCTGTTACGTCCTATCGTACTTGATATAAGAATGTCATCTATAACACCCACACAAGCCATATCATCCAGATTCATCACTATAGCGTCTTGAGCTATGCCTTCCCATACAGACATATCTCCTGTCTCTTTCCAGTATAAGTATGCTAAGCTGGTCTTAGTCCCTGCTGTATCAGCATGCATAATATTAACATAATCTGGATCTCCTGCGACTACATCTGGCATAATCTTACAGAAAGCTAAAGGAAATAGCCCTTTATCAAGTCCTTTTATCGCTTTATGGACATCTGATTTTGATGCGGATACACCTCTTAACTCATATTTTTTAGGATCTTTCATCTTTTTTTTAAGATTATATACAACTGAATATCAGACACTTATGAATTTTAACACAAAAAAAGTCAAAAAAAATTATTTATCAGGCAACGGATCTAAACTCTGATGTATCATACATGCAGATCCTTAACTCACAGTTAAGAGATTCTAAGATTTAACTGATTTTTTAAATATTGCCCTGTTATAGAGGTTGTTACAGAACAACCTCTTTTTTTTTGCCCCTAACAAGTCTTACCTAAGACGCTTACCTACTGACTATTTAAGCTACTTTTGCGACCTTAAGCAATGATATGAAAGTTATTGATATAGACATAGAAAAAGTAAGTCAATTCTCTAAAAGAGATAGGGATTATATACTCGACTCTAAGAAATTTGCAGATCTCTTAGCCTATGATTTTGATTATAAGGCATTCAAGGAAGTAATCAAGCATAGATCAACATATGCAACTGATAGAGCTCTACTCCACAAGGTAGCAACGGAGCAATACGCTCACATGGCATCATCTGATAAGACGATGTCTCATATCAAGTCTCTCAAGGACAGCAATACATTCACTATTACGACTGCTCACCAACCTAGCTTACTGACTGGACCACTGTATGTACCGTTCAAAATACTTAGTACAATTAATCTTTGTACTAAGTTAGGCAAGGACTATCCTGACTACAATTTCGTGCCCGTATTCGTCATGGGTGGAGAAGATCATGATTACGAAGAGATCAATCATCTCAATCTCTACGGCAAGAAAGTAGAATGGCAATCAGAGCATAAAGGCTCAGTCGGTCAATTTCCATTAGACGGAGTTGCTCAAGCTATCAATGAAGTCAAAGACATATTAGGTGACAGGTCAAAAATGAAAGACTTCTTAGCTGACGAGGTAGAACAATTACTGCAGTCTTCTGATAACTATGGCCACTTCAGTATTAAGGTCATACATGCGTTATTTGATAGATTAGGATTGGTTATTCTGAATATGGACAGTGCTCAGTTCAAAGCAGCATTTAAGGATATAATCAAGAAAGAAATCTTGGATAACTTCAGCTATGATCTCGTAAGTAATGCACAAACAGAAATCGAAAAATTAGGATACGATGCACAGACATATATCAGAGATATCAATTTCTTTTATAAAAAAGACGAGCTAAGAAACAGAATAGAACAGGAAGGCGAGAAGTATAAAGTTGTAGATACAGATATCACATTTACCCAGCAAGAGCTGCTTAGTGAGATCGATAGCCATCCAGAAAGATTTAGCCCCAATGTTATCATAAGGCCTCTATATCAAGAGCTTATTCTACCTAATCTTGCCTACATAGGTGGTGGTGGAGAATTAGCTTATTGGATGGAACGCAAGACACAATTTGCAGCAGCGAATATTCCATTTCCTATGCTTATAAGAAGGGTATCTGGCATGATCGTATCCGATAGCATGCAATCACAGATAGATAAGGTTAAGCTTAGCTTAGAAGACGTATTCATACCGAAGAATGACATAATTAAGAAATATCTAAAGATATCTGAAGCACCAGATTTCAGCCTTGAGGAGTACAAAAAAGAAATAGAAGCTGTATTCCAAAAAGCCCATGACAAAATAATTACTATAGATAAGAACTTAGGTAAAACGACTCAAGCAGAAAAAGTCAAAGCGACCAAGTCATTGGATTACCTGGAGTCAAAGCTCAAAAAACACGTCAAGCAGCAAGAAGAAAGCTCGCTTAACAAGATCTCTAAAGTAACAGAGAAGTTCTTTCCATCTAATGGTCTACAAGAAAGACACGATAACATACTGGAATATATGTCACTCTATGGGACTGAGCTTATAGATAAGTTACTGGATCATTGTGATCCATTCGACAAAACCTTTAAAGTATTCCTTATGAAGCCTGAGGATCGGTAAATAACAACAACATGTCGTTGATCCTTTCTTTAAGCTCTTTTCTATGGACTATGAAATCTAAGAACCCATGTTCCATTAAGAACTCAGAACTCTGAAATCCCTCTGGTAAGTCCTGCTTAATGGTCTCCTTGATGACACGCGGTCCTGCAAAGCCTATCAATGCTCCCGGCTCTGAGAAATTAATATCTCCTAACATAGCAAATGAGGCTGTCACACCACCAGTCGTGGGATCTGTCAAGAATGAGAAATAAGGTATCTGCTCCTTAGCAAGCATAGACAACTTAGCGGATGTCTTAGCCATCTGCATCAATGAGAATGCAGACTCCATCATCCTTGCTCCTCCTGACTTAGATATAATCATGAATGGGATCCTATGCTCGATACAGTAGTCTATAGATCTGGATATCTTCTCTCCTACTACAGAGCCCATAGAACCTCCGATAAAGCTAAAATCCATCGCCGCAATTAATAATGGTTTTCTAGATACATTACCAACTGCTACAGTGATGGACTCATTAAGGTCTGTTTTTGCTTTCGCCTTTATAAGTCGATCTTCATAATTAACAAGATCTGTGAACTTCAGATAATCATCTGATATCAACTCATCAAAGAGGACTTCGAACTTACCATCGAAGATGATTTCAAAATAATCATAAGATCCAATACGGGTATGATATTCGCATCGCGGGCAGATATATAAGTTACCCTTGAGCTCCTTAACTGTAATGGTCTCATTACATTTCTTACACTTATACCAAAGACCATCAGGGGCTTCCTTCTTATTCTTAGTTGCCGTCTGTATGCCTTCTTTAAATCTTTTGAACCAACCCATGAAACGATCTTTTCTTTATGCCTGGGGAATGACATTAGTTAAGGGACTATTTGCAATGCGTAAAGTTAAAAGGAATAGGCATTACTACAATATTATTAGTGTCTAAATCTTATAAAATTATGTCCTAACAC
>CALLAG010000333.1 GCA_938002705.1 uncultured Saprospiraceae bacterium
TCTTCATTTTCAAATTGTGAGACATCAAGAGTGTTGTATTCTGAGTAGAGATTAGGAAATTCGTAGAAGCTCAGTGTTCCTTCAGTATCAGATACCGCATTGTTATGTACGGCTATATTTCGGACTTTGGAAGCATTCTGATTGAGGACTTGATAAGTCTTGGGAGCGGCTTCGTATGATATGACCTGACCGCCTTCTCCTACAATAGTAGATGCGAGAAGTGAGAAGTAGCCATAGTGAGCACCGATGTCTAAGAATACATCATTCTGTGTAAGTGTTCTGATTAGGTACTTAGCTAATCTGATCTCTGAGTCGTGGGATTTCCCACCTGTAAGATAGATGTCGGTACTAGACGGCAGAAGTATTTTCATCTCTGTACCAAAGAAAGTACGGCAGCTGAGCTCCTTTTCTTTTTTGGTTCTTTTATAGATGAGTTCTCGGAATAGGATGGCTTCGATATACTTTATCGGACGTCCAAGCATTCTCATTAGCTTGGTGGCGGATGCTATCCTTTCTACACTATCTATATTTGACAATAATGTCTCTTTGTCCATAGGTACTTTAGTAAGTTGTAAATTTGGGGTATTAATTCTGAGATACCAAAGGTAAGGGCGTATGTACCTTATTTATTATTATGATATCAATTCGCGTTTAAAAAAATAAATGTACCAATATGGGAACTAATTTGTATATTCGTACGTAAAAGCCTTTGAGGATTCTTGCAAAGAAAATATTAAGAGAATTTTGGGAACAACATCCTTCTACTGAGGAGCAGCTAAAATCTTGGTATCAAGAAACAAGCAAATTTAACTGGACTAATCCTAATTATGTCAAAGATGAATTTCCTAACGCTCGGTTAATACCCAACAATCGTGTGATATTTAATATAAAGGGCAACCAATATCGATTAATTGTAAGAGTCAATTATAAATATCAAATGGTCTACGTTAGGTTTATTGGAACTCATGAAGAATATGATAAAATCGATCCTACTAAAGTATAAAAGATGAAATTAAAACCGATAAGAACAGAAGAAGATTACGAATTAGCTCTTAAGCGACTTGACAAAATATTTGACGCTGAGCCTGGCACTAAGCAAGGAGACGAATTAGAAATATTAGCTTTAATAATTGAAGATTATGAAGACAAAAATTATCCTATAGGCTCACCAGACCCCATTGAAGCTATTAAGTTTAGAATGGATCAAATGGGAATGAAGCAAAGTGAATTGGCAAAAATTATTGGCCATAAAAGTAGAGCAAGCGAAATATTAAATAGAAAGAGAAAGTTGACTCTCAATATGATAAGAAAGTTGAGCAAGATGCTTAATATACCCACTGAAGTATTAGTAAAAGAGTATTGATGATAAAGAATAGCAAATTAATAGACGCAGAATCAATATCAGAAACACTCAGCTCTATCAGAGACATGGGCTTGACTATTGTATTCACTAACGGATGCTTTGATATACTGCACCCTGGTCATGTGGATTATCTCCAGCAAGCTAAGGATATGGGAGACTTATTAGTTGTAGGTATTAATGATGATGGCTCTATCTCTCGTCTCAAAGGCGCTGATAGACCTATCCATGAGTTGGACGATAGAGTGACGATGTTAGCTGCACTCCAATGTGTAGATTATGTAGTGCCCTTCTCAGATGATACACCCTTATCGCTGATACAATCTGTACGGCCTGATATTTTGGTCAAAGGCGATGACTACACAGTCAGTGAGATAGCGGGATCAGAAGACGTATTATCCTACGGAGGCAAGGTAGAATTGGTACCTTTGCTTAAAGGCTATTCTACCACAGATATTATTGATAGAATTAAGAATCTTTAATCTAATAACTACGGCTGGGTATTAGAGCATTTTCTGCTCTATTCAGAATACTTATTTTTAAAGTCTGATTCAGTAAATCAAAAATAAAAAATGCCCATTCTACAAGAAGTAATAGACTATCTACACAGCATAGCCCCTAATCACTATCAAGAACCCTATGACAACAGCGGACTGCTGATAGGTGATGTAGACTCGGAGGTCAATGGCATCGTCGTGAGCCTAGATGTCACAGAAGCTATATTAGACGAGGCGATAGGCTTGGGAGCCAATGTCGTCGTATCTCATCACCCCATCATATTCAGTGGTCTCAAGAGAATCACGGGTCGCAATTATGTAGAGCGTATAGTCGCAAAGGCGATTAAGAATGACATCAATTTATTCGCGATACATACTAATCTGGATAATGTCTATAATCACGGTGTCAATACCTATATCGCTCAGCGATTAGGCCTTAAGGAAGTAGAGATATTAAAGCCCAATCTGGCTATGGAATCAGACTCAAAAGTAGGCGCTGGTGTAATAGGAAACCTGGCTAATCCCACCGAAGAGATGGCGTTTTTAGAAGACTTAAAGCTTAAAATGAACACTTCTACAATAAAATACACTGATCTAAGGTCTAAGCCTATTCAGAAGGTAGCGATATGTGGTGGATCGGGTAGATTTCTCTTAGACGACGCCAAAGCTCAGAATGCGGATATTTTTATATCATCAGATTTTAAGTATCACGAGTTCTTTGATGCTGATAATCAGATAGTTATCGCTGACATTGGACATTTCGAAAGCGAACAGTATACGATCAACTTGCTTTTTGAGCTTTTGACAGAGAAATTTAATAACTTTGTGACCCATTTTACAAAAGTGAACACTAATCCGGTAAATTATCTATAAGAATTATGGCAAAGAGTATAAAATCTGTAGAAGAGAGATTGCAAGAATTATTTGATCTACAACAAATTGATTCTAAGATAGATGCGATCAAAGTCCTTAAGGGAGCACTCCCGATAGAAGTGAGTGACTTAGAAGATGAGATCACAGGTCTTAATACAAGAATGGAGAAGCTTGACTCAGTTATAGCAGATATAGATCAGAGAATAGCTAATCATAACGAAAACATCAAAACTTCGGAGACGCTTATCGAGAGATACAATAAGCAGCTGGATGAGGTTAAGAATAATAGAGAGTTCGAGGCACTGACTAAGGAGATCGAGCTACAGTCTCTTGAGATACAATTATCTCAAAAAAGAATCAATGAGGCTCAGGTAGAGAAGAAGGTCAAAACGGATCTCAAAACTAAGAACACAGAAGTCTTAGACGCTAAGAATAAAGATCTGGAGCAAAAGAAGCAAGAGTTAGAAAAGATCATCGAGAAGACTGATAAAGAAGAGAAAAAACTCACTAACAAATCAAAGAAACAACGTGCCCTCATCGGAGAGAGATTACTTAAGGCATATGACCGTACACGTAAAGCTTACAGAAATGGCTTAGGTGTAGTTACATACCGAAGAGGATCTTGTGGAGGATGCTTCAACAGAATACCACCACAGATGACTATCGAGATCGGAATGCGAAAAGAAATTATCGCATGTGAGCATTGCGGACGTGTTCTCGTAGATCACGAAATAGCAGGCATCGCTAACGAAGAAGAAGCAGCATAATTTTTTAAAAATGGCATAAAAAATCCTTTAGTATATGTTCAGATTAGAAGCTTCATATATACTTTGGTTTCTTATACTCATTCCCATATGTTTTTTTGTTACATGGTATTATTTTAGGTGGAAAAAGTCTGCCATCAACAAAGCTGGAGACTACACCGTATTCTCAAGGTTATTCCCCTCGTGGTCAGAAAAAAAAGAATGGATCAAATCTTCCATGGTTATCATTGCTATGGGTCTGTTACTTATATCATGGGCTAATCCTCAGTGGGGCACACGTAAGCAAAAGGTAAAAGCAAAAAGTTCGGATGTTATTATCGCATTAGATATATCTCAGAGCATGCTCGCCGAGGATATCTCACCGAGTAGGATGGAGCAGTCTAAACGATTCCTCAAAGAACTCATTAAGAAATTACGTGGCGAACGTATAGGTCTTGTATACTTCGCGGGAAGCGCTTACTTACAGATGCCACTGACTAATGATTATGGCTCAGCCATGGATCTTATCACCACTGCTAATCCGAGTCAGGCAGGTACACAAGGCACAGCTATCACTGATGCGATTAAGTTGTCCACTAATATTTTTGGTAAAGATAGCCCCACTCAGAAGGCACTCATTATACTATCCGATGGCGAGAATCATGAGTCAGAAGCGATCACCGCTGCTAGAGAAGCCAGAGAGAATGGCACTTTCGTATTTACGCTAGGTGTAGGCACGCAGGAAGGAGCTATGGTTCCTTTTGTCAATAATGGCAGAAAGGTATTCAAAAAAGATAAAGCTGGAAATCCTGTAAAAAGTGCTCTCAATGTCAACTTACTCCAAGACATCGCCGATGCAGGAGGGGGTAACTTCTATATGGTAGATCAGACATTATCTGCCCTCAAGAAATTAGATAACGATATAGAAAAAATCGAAAAGCAAGAAGTCGAGCAGCGATCATTTACAGATTACAATAGTTACTTTCAGTACTTTTTGTTCTTTGCGATAATGTTATTTGTTATAGAATATTTAATCAGTAATAAATTGAACAAGAAGGGTGGGATCTCTCGTTTGTTAGATGTGTAATTATAATATGATAAGAACGACTTACATCATCATGGTAGTGCTACTGATAATGACGACAGTCATATCAGCACAGACTTCGCATAAGTTACTCAGAGAAGGTAACAGTAATTATGAGAAAGGAGAATATGCCACTGCAGAAGAGATGTACAGGAAGTCTAATCAGAAAGAGAACAATCTCAAGTCTAACTATAATCTCGGTAATGCGATATACCAGCAGGAACGATATGAGGAAGCTATAGATCATTATATATCTGCGACATCAAAAGCCGCAAGTCCCGAAGCAGAGTCTAATGCATACTATAATCTCGGTAATGCCTATTTCAAAAATCAAGATATAGAGGAATCAATCAAAGCTTACAAGCAAGCCATCAGCCTCAATAGTAATAATGAGGAAGCTCAGTATAACTTAAGTATGGCTAAGTTCATGAAGATGCAAATGCAACAACAACAGCAGGAGCAAGAATCATCAGAAGACGGAGAACAATCTGAAGATCAAGATCAAGATCAGCAGGAACAGCAAGATCAAGATCAGCAAAGTGAAGGAGAAAATAAGGATCCTAATGAAAATGATGAAGAAAAAAATCCTGAAGAACAGGAAGAGCAGGACCCATCAGAAGAGCAGGATATAGAAGAGTCATCATTCGATAGTACTCGACTAGAGAAACAAAGTCTCGATAGTATAGATGCAGCCAAGCTCTTACAGATCATACAAAGCGAAGAACAAAAAGTACAAGAGAAATTAAGGAAATTTAATTCTTCTAAGAAGAAGCAAGAGAAAGATTGGTAGTCGAAAAGGGTATCGTCTTCTGTATGAAAGATCTTAATTATCGCTGAAGTTTAATTGGTGAATATTATTAAATAAAATTATTAATTGTAAAATGAAAAAAGGGATATACGTGATGGGTTTGTTGCTGGCACCTTTTTTTATAATAGGTCAGTCATTCGACGTATCAGTAAGTTCGGACTCAGTACTTATCGGCAACTATATTGAGCTAAAATTTACAGCAGAGAATATTGATGGAGAGTTTGAGCCACCACCATTAGAAGATTTTATAATAGTAAGTGGCCCCAATCAGAGCAGTTCTGTACAGATGATTAATAGTACGACTAGATCTATGCGTGCATGGACATATTATGTAGAGCCAAGAATAGAAGGAGAGATAATAATACCTCCGGCTTATCTTGTTAACGAAGAGAAGACCTATGAGACTGATATTGTAGCTATCAATATATATCCTAACCCTGAGGGAATTATAGAAAAGCCAAAATCTAACAACTTTTTTTATCAAAGTTTTGATTTTCCATTTTTTGATGAAAGAGTAGCTCCTCCTAAGACTGCACCCAAAAAAGAACCTGCTAAGAAAAAATCAAGTCGCCAACTAAAAAGGATATAGACTATGCTGAGGACTATAGCGACAACTTTCTTATTCTGCTTACTACAATTATCCATAT
>CALLAG010000334.1 GCA_938002705.1 uncultured Saprospiraceae bacterium
TCTCTTACAAAACCATGACGCTCCAGAACCTTGATAGATGGGATATTCTTAGGTGTGACGTGACCTTCTATACTATGCAGATTCATAATATTAAAGCCATAATCAATGACTTTCTCGAGGGCTTCCATCATATATCCCTGCATGTGATACTCTTGCCTCAGCATATAACCTAACTCACCACGATGGTGTTGCTTATCGATATTCCATATACATATATTACCGATCAGCTGATTATCATGAGGTCTACAGATAGTCCATTGTATACAGTTGCCCTTATCTATGTCATCAGCGATACTAATGATCTTAGACTCCATCTCTGCAGCTGATGTAGCTTTAGGCCTATCAAGATATTGCATTACCCGATCATCAGATCTCATTATGTACATGTTATGGGCATCATCTATCTCCATTTGTCTTAAAATTAGGCGTGAAGTTTGCAATATTGGAAATGGATCAAAGTTGAATTCTAACATAGGATGGAGACAATGATTTTTCTAAAAAGACGTTAATAAGTCATAATTATCAGTTAAAATAAAGACATTTTAAGGTGTCTTATTGACTAAATGAATTAATTAAATTTATTTGGTGTTTTATTGAGTATTAGAAGGGCTTTAGAAATCAATATTTTAATTAATTTAGAGCCAAATCAGTTAAATTTTATTAAAAGGTATTAAGATATGAAGATTATTCTCACAACGATATGTATTCTATGTATAAGCTTGACTGCTCAGAGTCAGGGCCTTATAGGTGATATTATGAACGTAGAAACGGTCAATATAGAGCTGACAGAAGAAAATGAGAAGCTTAAGGCTGAGTACGATGAGACCTTAGAAGAAGAAACTGCTAATCTTAACGATGACATAGCTAAGCTTGATGAAGACTACACAAAAGATGTAACATCAGTCATACAAGACTTCACTAAGAGCTTAGAAGATGGCGACGAAAAAGTTGTCCACAACGAAAAGAAAAGAGTTGTAACGAGAGTGAAGTCATGGACGATGAATCACAAAAAAAGAAAAAAAGATGCTGTTCAGTTATACATGAACGCTATGCAGATAGCTAATAGAAAACTTCCAGACTTTATGAGAGCTGAAGCTGACAAAGAAGTCAAAAAAACTGCTGCAGATCACTTGAAAGCATTCGACGAAGAATATACTGCTAATCTTGATGCCGTCAGAGCGTTCGAAAAGAAAGAACACTTAGTCATCAATAACAATGAAAGTGCATCTACTAACTAAGAAGATAACTCAAAAATAAAATATGAAAGCCACCTTAAAACAAGGTGGCTTTTTTTGTATCCCTACTTTATTATCTATATCAGCGACTTGATACTATTCTATACTTAACACATCAATAAGAAAATATTAAGATTAGGAATTATATCTTCAACTAACAATTCCTTAGTATGTCGAAGATCATTCTTACCACTTTTGCTTACAGCTTGTTTTTTATAACATTTGGCTATAGCCAAAATACCTATACAATAAGTGGCCATATCCAAGATGCGACAAGTGCCGAAAAACTTATATCAGCTAATATATATAACGCCACTACCTACGAAGGTACCGTAACGAATGTATATGGATTCTTCAGTATCACACTACCATCAGGAGAACAAGAACTCAATGTCAGCTTTATCGGATATGAGTCGCAAGTACTTAATCTCAATCTTCAGAAAGATACAAGTATCACTATAGACTTAAGCCCCTCTGCATCTCTCAAAGAAATAGAAATCGTCGCCAAAGCACAAAAAAATATTGCCGAAGAAAGCCAGATGAGTACGATGGAAATCCCCATTGCACAAATAAAGAAATTACCCGCATTCTTAGGAGAGACAGATGTACTCAAAGCACTACAACTACTCCCAGGTGTACAGTCAGGTGGTGAGGGTCAGAGTGGATTATACGTCCGAGGAGGAAGCCCAGATCAGAATCTTATATTACTGGATGGGACACCAGTGTATAATGTATCTCATCTATTCGGTTTCTTTTCAGTATTTAACTCTGATGCGATTAAGGATGTCAAGTTGATCAAAGGTGGATATCCGGCGAGATATGGTGGACGCCTGTCATCAGTACTTGATATCAATATGAAGGAAGGTAACATGAAGGAAGTACACGGCGCTGGCTCTATAGGTCTTGTAGCATCTAAGCTCACCATAGAAGGTCCTCTTATTAAGGATAAGACATCATTTATAATATCAGGAAGAAGAACATACATAGATCTACTGGCAAGACCTATATTCAAAAAACAATTTGAAGACAATGGAGAAGAAGGCAGTACAGGCTATTATTTCTATGATGTCAATGCTAAAATAAATCATGTCATCGGCGATAAAGATAGAATCTATGCCAGCTTCTATGCAGGTGATGATAGGTTCTACTTTAATGTCAAAGAAGTCGATACCGCAGTCAGAGACTTTACCGAATCTAATATAGGCTGGGGCAATGTCACATCAGCTGTAAGATGGAATCACATCTGGCAACCTAAGCTGTTCTCTAATTTTACATTTACATACAGCAACTATAACTTAGATACTAAAGTCGGTTATGGTACAGAATTCATTAATGATAATACCACAGAAGAGATATCTGTAGGTTACCTCTCTGGCATAAATGATCTTGCTGCAAAAATTGATTTTGACTGGGTGCCCAATACCAGCCACTACGTCAAGTTCGGCATAAGCGGTATACAGCATGAATTCAAACCCGGAAAGTTTCGATTAAAACAAATCGAGGAAGACTTAAATTTTGAGCAGACCTTAGGACAAGCAGATGTGCACACGCAAGAAATAGATCTCTACATCGAAGATGATTACAAAATCAACAGTAAGGCTAAGATCAATGCAGGACTACATGCATCCTCATTTATAGTACAAGGCAAAACTTATCTATCACTGCAACCTAGAATCAGTGGGCGATATATGCTATCTGACGGAAGCTCACTCAAGGCCTCATTCGCCACGATGAGACAGTTCGTACACTTGTTAGCATTCGAAGGTATAGGTCTGCCTACTGACCTATGGTTACCGACTACAGAAAAAATAAAACCACAAGATAGCTGGCAAGTCGCCCTAGGTTTTGCATTCAAAATATCGAAAGACTACGATCTCACCATAGAAGGATACTATAGAGGAATGTCCAATCTTGTAGCATATAAGGAAGGCTCAGGACTGTTTGAACTTAATGACTGGCAAGACAGGATTACACAAGGCGGTGGTACTTCTAAGGGTGTAGAGTTATTCTTGCAGAGAAAGACTGGAAGACTTTCAGGATGGGTCGGTTATACCCTTTCTTTTACTGACAGACAATTTGATGATTTGAATTTTGGAGAAGCATTTCCCTACCGCTATGACCGTAGGCATGATATCTCAGTAGTCGCTATATACGAAGTAGGTCCGCGTATCAATATCTCAGCAACATGGGTATATGGTACTGGTAATGCTATCACATTAGCTAATAGCCAATATGTAACATTCCATCCTCGTACATTAATTAATGAGAGGCCTAACATAGCCAATGCAGAAGATGCCTTGTCTAGGAATAACTATAGGATGAGATCCTATCATCGTGGAGATATCAGCATTAATTTTGTCAAGCAAAAAAAGAGACATAAGCGGACATGGTCTTTGGGTGCATATAATATATATAATAACAAAAACCCATTCTTTCTCACTTCGGATATAGAAACAACATTTGATAGTATGGGTAACGTAGTTGAAGATCAATTTGTCCTTAAGCAACAGAGTCTATTTCCTATTATTCCTTTTGTCAACTATAGTTTCGAATTCTAAATAGTAGAACATGAAAACAAATACGACTTTTTACACTAATATGATACTACTCATACTTGGTGCTTTTATCTTCGCATTTTGCTTATCCTCTTGCGAGGATTTCTTTGAGACAACTATAGATATAGAAGCGCCAGAAGCTGTTCCTAAGATGGTGATAAATACTTTCATACAACCTAATCAAGATACCGTAGGTATGTACGTAGGTCGCAACTTTCCATTATCAAGTAGAGAATCTATCGATTACTTGGCTATAAATGCTGACATTACCATAGATAAGCTCAGTAGCGACACTTCGATCTCTGTCGCTATGGTTGAGAATTTTCAAAATAATCAAAGACCAAATAATTATGTCAACTCTGATGTTATGGAAGATTTTTTTGAAAGTGGTCAAGAATACTTATTAACGGCAAGAGATATAGATGAAGAATATCCTACGACGATATCACAAGTCCGATTTCCTACTAAGACAACTATCACTAACACGATATATGATTACGAAGGAGGTATAAGAGAAGATGGTGACGAAGCCACTTCTTTTACCATAACTTTTAATGATCCCGCTGGTGAAAAAAACTTCTATGAAGTGGCTATAATACCAGACTATAATCCTAACGATAACCAGACGCGTATAGATTATACTTCCACGATAGACTTAGCAGCAACTAAAGGATTTGAAGAAGATTATATATTACTCTCAGACGAGTCATTTGATGGTCAAGAAAAGACTATAGAGTTAAAGATCTTCCGAAGAAGTACGGATAACTTCACTTACCACCTATTATGGAGGGATATTACTGAAGATTATTTCAAATATAGTAAAACGTTAAAAACACAGAGTGACTTAGGAGATAATCCATTTGCATCTATTGCTCCTGTCTATACTAATGTAGAGAATGGCTTAGGAATTATAAGCCTGTATCAGGAACAGATCATACCACTGAATTAATCAGAACTTACATCAGGCATAATCATGAGCTATAATTAATAATGGGTACTTCTATTTACTGCCTCTTAAGTTGAAAGTAGAATAGAATGTACATAGACAAGGCGAGAAAAGGGATTATAGCCTTCGCTAAATAACTGATGAACAACGCAGTACATGTTCATTATATTCGCTTAAGAAAATTTCAATTTTCTGTTCAGCCAAGAATGTAGTAGATAGAGGTACCCTAAACTTAACGAGCCTAATATAACAAGCTCATTACTCGACAATCTGTGCCATTAACTCAAGCCTTAGGGAATGTATAAAGTCCGATATGAGTCAGAGCGATACACCCAGAGATGTAATTTTATGTCGCTAAAAAGCAAGGGATAAATATTAATTTGTATTAAGAAAGATAATTACGTGAGCTAAGCTCATAAATCGCTTACCTTAGTGGCTCACTCATAATTTCATCTGATGCGAAATATTATTATCACGATAATCCTTACCCTAAGTACTATACTATTGATGGCTCAAGATGGTGTCATCTACTCAAAAGTAAAAATAGATCTTACAAATCATAAAATCGAGGAAGTAGCAGCACTTGGATTAGAAGCAGATCATGGAATCCATGCTCCACATAAGTATCTCATTAATATATTCGACAACACTGAGTTAGAGCTTCTTGACTCTGCTGGTATTCCTTATAACATAGAGATACAAGACATACAAGCTTATTACGATAAGTATGGCACCATGGACGATATTGCATTAGATCTCACAACTCGGAGTAACTCTTGTACAGATGCCAGTGATGCAATCGCAGATTACGTAACACCCATTAATTACGAGAATGGTACTATGGGCGGATATCTTACATACAATGAGATGATGGATAACTTAGATAAGATGCATGCCCTCTATCCTAATCTTATCACAGAGAGAATGGCTATCGATACAATCACAACTCACGAAGGCCGACCTATACATTACTTAGTCATATCTAACACGCCAGGCACTATAGATACACTTAAGCCGCAAGTCTTATACGATGCATTACATCATGCCAGAGAGCCTAATGGCGCATCACAAATGTTATTCTACATGTGGTATCTGTTAGAAAATTATGGTACGAATGATGAAGTGACTTACTTAGTAGATAATACTACTATGTTCTTCCTACCTGTAGTCAATCCTGATGGATATGTATATAACGAAAGAATACGCCCTAACGGCGGCGGACTATGGAGAAAGAACAGATACGTGAACCCTATGGGTGACACCGTAGGCGTAGATCTCAACAGAAATTATGGTTACTTCTGGGCATTTGATAATAATGGATCATCTAATAATGAAGCTAGTCAAACTTATAGAGGACCTGATGCCTTCTCAGAACCAGAGACACAAGCCGTACGTGCTCTATGTAATGCTAATAAATTTCAGATTGCATTGAATTATCACACCTTTGGAGATCTACTCATACATCCATGGGGTTACTCAGATCAGCCGACAGCTGAGGATGAGACATTTAAGTCCCTGGCTAATACTATGATAGAAGATAACGACTACCTCGTAGGGACAGGTACAGAGACGGTAGGTTATGTGGTCAATGGAGATAGTGATGACTGGCTATATGGTGATGTCGTAGAGAAAAATAAGATCTACTCTATGACGCCTGAAGTAGGACCCACTTTCTGGCCCAATGCCAGTCAGATTATACCACTCAATAAGTCTACCGTAAGAATGAATCTCAATACAGCTCATTTATTATTAAATTATGGTATTGCAACAGAAATATCTCCAGCGAATATACTCACACAGCAAGATGGGATTTTATATTTCGAATTAGAAAAAAGTGGACTTAAAGCTGGCGACTTATCATTCTCGGTTATATCTGATACGCCGGGATTTGACCTATCCAATAATACTTACAATAACCTAAGTATGACACTCGCAGAAAAAAGAGAACTGGAAATAAATTATACCATAGACCCATCAGCACAGATAGACACTATCCGACTCGAAGTCTCCATAGATAACGGCAGCTATACCTCTAAGAGAACAATAACCAAATTATATAACTCAGACCTATCAGATCCTGACGTTATTACAAATGATCAGATTACTGATATCAATAACTACGCGATCTTAAATGGTGACTGGGGATTATCGGATGTCACTTTCTTCTCAGCACCATATTCTATGACTGATTCTCCCGGAGGCAACTATGAGGATAACGTTAATAGCGAGATTATCATACTCAAGCCTCTCATAACAACCAATGCAGATCAGGCATTCTTAAAGTTCTATACCAAATACGAAACAGAACTCGGATTCGATTATGCACAACTGCAGATGTCGCAGAATGGAGAAGCCTATCAGCCATTATGTGGTGAGCTTACAGTATTATCCAATAATGGTAATCCCATCTACGAGGGACAGAGAGACTGGACACAAGAGACCATCTGTCTTAATGACTATCTAAATTCTACAGAGCTGTCATTTAAGTTTGTCTTCTATTCTGATTCTTATATCAATGAGGATGGCTTTTATTTTGATGACTTCACATATGAGTTATTTGGAGATGGTGTCACAAGTACTATTGATGTAGAACCTGCATTTGTTATGATATCACCTAACCCTTCTAAAGACCAAGTTAGGATTACAATGTCAGCAGCTGACTACAGACCATCATTAAGCTATGAGATACATGACGCCATAGGTAACATAATAGATAAAGGCGCTGTCAATAAACCAGACATGAAGCTCAATATATCAGATTACAAAAGCGGATCTTACATCCTACAGATATCAGAAAATGGCCAATGGGTATCCACCACAAAATTTGTCAAGTTATGATAAGCACTTCTTACAGTTACTTATCGTATGCAATAGTTATGATCACAGCAGCGGCTTTCTTCTCTTGCAAGAGCCAAAAGAATGATATGAAAGCCCCTCTATACAAAACTGATATGCTCCAACTCGACTTAGCTGATAAGATGGACCCTAAGCGAATAGTAGCCAGTTTCCCATCATTAGGGTTAGAATATATATGTAGCTTAAATGAGGAAAATAATATTGCTGTCTATACCATAGATCTATCAAAAACCAATCTTACTAAAGCGATCAAGTTCTTAGATAAGGAGGTGGGTGTGGAATCGGCAGCACTTACATTAGGGTGTGACGTTAGGGAATAATTTTGTAAGGGTTTAAAGGTGTAAGGGTGTAAAGGAATAAGGGTTTTAGGGTTTTGGAAAATTAGTAACATCGGTATCTGGATAGCTACTCTGTAAAAAATAATCTGCTAAATCTACACATTAGACAATATTCTCTACTACTTTGCAAGATGAAGACGTTCGAAGATTTTAAGATCAAAAAGCAATTGTACAATGCTATTGTGGATTTAGGCTTAGAAAAGCCAACTCCTATTCAGCAAGAGTCCTTCTCTCCTATACTTGCGGGTAATGATTTTGTGGGTATAGCACAGACAGGAACTGGGAAAACCTTCGCTTACCTACTGCCGATATTACAAGATCTTAAGTACTCAGAACAACCACACCCCAGAGTACTCATCCTCGTACCCACTAGAGAACTCGTCATACAGATGATGGAAGAGATCAACAAGCTCATCCCATACATCAGCACAAGAGTCGTAGGCGTATACGGTGGCACCAATATAAAAACTCAGAAAAAAGCGATAGGTGATGGCATAGATATAATCGTAGGTACACCAAGGCGATTATACGATCTTGCGCTAACTAATGTGCTTAGATTAAAATTCATAAAAAAGCTGGTTATAGACGAAGTCGATATCATGCTCGACTTTGGATACAAAACGCAGATAAGAAATATATTCGAGTATCTACCTCGCAAACGTCAGAATATACTCTTCTCTGCTACTATGACCACCTATGTCGATGACTTGATAGATGGATTTCTCATTAATCCCGTTAAGAAAACGATCTCTATAAGTGGTACGCCACTAGACACTATCAGTCAGGAGTGCTATGCTGCGCCTAATTTCTATACTAAGGTCAATCTACTTAAGCACTTATTAAGCGATAAAGCAGAATTCAATAAGGTTCTCATTTTTACATCGACAAAAAATAACGCCGATAGATTATTCGAAGCATTAGAAATAGATTTCGCATCAGAAGTTTCTGTCATTCACTCCAGTAAGACACAGAGTCATCGCTCTACATCTATAGAAAATTTTGAGAATGGTACGAGTAGAATACTTATAGCGACAGACGTCATAGCTCGTGGTATTGATATCGAAAAGATAAGTACTGTCATCAGTTTTGACACATCATTCTATGCAGAGAATTATATCCACCGTATAGGTCGTACAGGTAGAGCTGAAGAGCAAGGAAGATCTATCCTACTCTACAGCGAAAAAGAAACTGAGCTTAAAGAAGCCATTGAAAAATTAATGAATTACACTATTCCAGTAAGAGAGCTTCCTGCCGAGGTAGAGATCTCTACTCAGCTCACTCCTGAAGAAAGAAAGATTTTATTCCCCGAAGAGGAAGAGGAAGTAATCATAGAAGTAGAACGTGAAGGTGGTGCAGCCTTTCACGAGAAGTCAGCTAAGAATAGTAAGGTGAATGCAGAAAGAAAAAGTTATAAAAGAAAGCTGCAAGAGAGATATAAGAAACCTATCAAGCGTGGTGATAAGATCCAGAATATGAAAGCCAAGAAGAGAAAGAGATAGTGCTTTAATGGTTAATGGTTAATGGTTAATTATTAATGATTAACGGTTAATGGTTAATGATTAACGGTTAAAGAATCTTACCCGGATTTAATATTCCCTTGGGGTCCATCATTTTTTTCAATCCATTCATGAGTTGTATCTCTTCTGGAGTTCTGCAGATAGGAAGATATTTCTTCTTATGTAAGCCTATACCATGCTCAGCAGATACAGAGCCACCAATGGCCTGCAAAGGCGTATAGATGACCTCATTAATGGCATTTATTAACTCTTCAGTTTGCTCTTGCTTACCGATTATAAAATGGATATTACCATCAGCAACATGACCGAATGCATAGATATTATCTACTTTCGGAATCGCTTTAATCTTATCATATATCTGACTTACCAGATCACCAATTAATGGAATAGGAACACTTATATCAAAGTGCTGACCATTATCACATTGAGATGCAATAACATGTACATCTTCTCGGATTTTCCAGAACCACTCTAAGTCAGAATCGGTGTGTGCTATCACAGCATCTAAGATATATTCTTTTTCTAATGCTACTTCCAGTAACTCTTGTAATCTCTCTCTGTCTTGATCTTGATCGCTACCTAAGCTTTCTAAGAGTACATAATAATTATAATCATATGGTAACGGAGGCTTAGTAGTGGCTGGCGGAGATGTCATGACCTGATAGGTATTCTTCCATATCAACTCATACCCACTTAAGGTACCTGCCAGATGACTATCCATAAATTTCAAAAAAGAAATAACTTTCTCATAATCATCGAATCCTACAAAAGCACTATTTCTACTCTTAGGGGCTTCGACTAACTTCACAACAGCTCTCGTAATAACGCCTAATGTACCTTCAGAACCTATAAACAACTGCTTGAGATCATAACCAGAATTATCTTTTATGATTTTCTTCATAGAAGATATTATAGTCCCGTCAGCAAGAACAGCTTCTAATCCTAATATCAAATTCCGAGTCATCCCATATCTAAACACCCTTAGCCCTCCAGCATTAGTAGAGATAACGCCTCCCATCTGAGCAGATCCCTTAGCTCCAAAATTCAATGGGAAAAGTAGATCTTTCTCTTTAGCTGCATTCTGTACATTCTCTAATAGAACACCAGACTGTAATGTCATCGTACGACTCTGAGCATCTACTTCTTCGATATTCGTCATCTTTTCCATAGAGATGATGACTTCGTCACCATTCGTCTCAGTAGCTCCTACAAGATTAGTCAGGCCACCATATACAATAACAGACTGATCCTGAGCATGACAAGTACTCATAATAAGCGATACATCCTCAGTCGAAGCTGGTAGAATAAGAGCAAGCGCCTTAAGTGGTTCCGACATATGCCATATGTGATGATACCTGTCATTCAGTTGATCTCCACTAAGGACCTTAGCTTTACCTAACAAGCCTTCAAGCGTCTCTATTATCGTATTCTTCATAATGGCTTAAAATTAAAAATTATATCTGAATGATGAGCCGGCCGCTTAATTGTCAGAATTCTTATTTCTATATTTAGAGGATAAAGGCATTCTTATCTTCATATAGCACACGAAAATTAAATTCAATGACAAAGGCATTATCACTTATCTTTTTCTTAGTATTAATTACATCGTCTATATTCTCTCAGGATCCTCTGATCGCCAATGTCTATAATCGTAACACCACTTCGCTTAATGGTGACTGGAAGTACATCATAGATCCATATGAGAATGGATACTATAACTATCGGTATGAGCCTTTTGACCAGCAGGAATCTCCATGGGCAAGTGCTTTTTTCTTGAACTCAAAACCTAAAAATCCAGCTGACCTCATAGAATATGATTTTGATCAGATGGAAGACATCCAAGTCCCTGGTGACTGGAACAGCCAAGATCCAAGGCTACTTTATTATGAAGGTACTTTGTGGTATAAGAAGTCATTCAATTATACTTCTAATGATGCCGCATCAAGAGCTTTTCTATATTTCGAAGCATCTAATTACAAAACTGAAGTCTATCTCAATGGCAGAAAGTTAGGTACACACATAGGTGGGTTCACGCCTTTTAATTTTGAGATCACAGATATCATCAAAGAGAAAGATAACTTCTTAATAGTAAAAGTCGATAACAAAAGACTGAAGGAAGGCATACCTACATTAAATACCGACTGGTGGAATTACGGTGGCCTGACAAGAGATGTGAAACTTATCGAGACAGCCCCAAATTTTATACAAGATTACTTCATACAATTAGATCAAAATGATAACAAAAAGATCAAAGGCTATGTAAAGTTAAACGGTAATGATATCGCAGAAAAGCAAGTCAGAATCTTAATCCCAGAATTAGATATAAATGAAGCATATAAAACAGATAATGAAGGGCATATAACTCTCGATATACACCATGACAATATAGAATACTGGTCAGTAGACAAGCCAAAGTTGTATGATGTGTCTATCCAATCAAGCGAATCAAAAACAACAGATCAAATAGGCTTCAGAACTATACGAACTGAAGGAACAGAAATCCTGCTAAATGATAAACCCATCTATCTCAAAGGCATTTCTATACATGAAGAAAGTCCGATAAGTGGAGGACGTGGTCACTCCCAAGAGGATGCAGAACAACTACTTACATGGGCCCAAGAATTAGGATGCAATTATGTGAGATTAGCTCATTATCCACATAACGAACACATGGTAAGATTAGCTGACAAAAAAGGCATATTAGTATGGGAAGAAAACCCAGTCTACTGGACCATCTCATGGGACAATAAGGATACTTATCAAAATGCTGAAAACCAACTCTCAGAATTAATAGAACGCGATAAAAACAGAGCCAGCGTCATCATATGGTCTATGGCCAATGAAACGCCTAATGTCCCAGCAAGAAATATTTTTCTTACGAAGTTATCAGAATATACACGAGCAAAAGATGACACCCGACTTATCAGTGCTGCGTTAGAGCAGAAAGATTATAATGGTAATCCATTAGTTAGAACTATAGAAGATCCATACGCAGAAGTAGTAGATATATTAAGCTTCAATCAGTACATAGGCTGGTATGATGGACTACCAGAAAAATGCGAAACTATCTCATGGAAAATAGAACAAGACAAACCTGTCCTTATCTCAGAGTTTGGTGCAGGTGCTAAGCATGGCCTTCATGGCGACAAGAATGCAAGGTGGACGGAAGAGTACCAAGAAGATCTATATATCAAGACCTTAGCCATGCTGGACAATATCGAAAATATACAAGGCATCTCACCATGGATACTCATCGACTTTAGATCACCGAGAAGAGTACTTCCTAAAATCCAAGATGGGTGGAATCGTAAGGGGCTTATGTCTGAAGATGGTAATAGAAAAAAAGCCTTTTATGTACTTCAGAAATATTATGAGAAGAAGTAGCGACTGTCTTATTTTTCTAATTCTTTTGGCTAATTCAATTTAAAAAGTTAACCCTACACCCAGTAAGGTTCTATTATAAAACTGCTTATACGAATACACAGCTTGACTATTAAAGTTGTCTTCAAAAGTAGATACACCAGATGTATTCTGCATATACTGGCTTAACTTTATAGACCATTTAAGTTTTTTTCTACTAGCGAATTCAATACCTATTCCTGGCTGAAAATAAACGCCACTTGTGTAAGATCCTCTCCATTGTTGATCACCAGCTATACCTACTCCTAATGAAGTATCAGCGAACAACATAACCTTGCTTTGCTTTATATTATATCTTCCGTAAGCGAATATGTTTTGGAAAGTATGTTGTTCCCAGAAAAAACCTGGAA
>CALLAG010000335.1 GCA_938002705.1 uncultured Saprospiraceae bacterium
AGGTACAAGCGGAAGGTTAGGAGTGGTAGATGCATCGGAATGTCCACCCACTTTTGGTGTACCACATGATTGGGTGATAGGCATAATCGCAGGAGGAGATGGCGCTATGCGGAAAGCAGTTGAGTTTGCAGAAGACGATACGCAATTAGCGATTACAGATCTTACTTCTTATGATATTACAAGTAGGGATATCGTCATAGGCATTGCTGCATCTGGAACGACTCCATATGTCATCGGCGGGTTACAATATTGTCAAGACAATAATATAGCAACTTGCTGTATCACATGTAATCCTGGGGCCCCTATTATCCAGTGTGCCGATTATCCGATGGTCTGTGTCGTAGGTCCAGAGTTTGTAACAGGTAGTACACGAATGAAAGCTGGTACAGCACAGAAATTGATACTTAATATGATCAGTACTTCTGTGATGATAAAGCTCGGTCGCGTCGTGGATAACAAGATGGTCGATATGCAACTAAGTAATGATAAGCTTGTTGATCGAGGGACTAAGATGATTATGAAAGAGACGGGCCTGAATTATGAAGATGCAAATGAGTTGTTATTGAAACATGGTTCTGTGAGGGCTGGGGTTGAAGCGTATGGTAAAGATTAAGTAAATCTCAATGTGTGGAAGTAAACATTAGTTTAATTAAGGAAGTTTTTTGAATTCATCTGTGATATCTTGTAGTATTTGTTTCTTAGATGGCACTGATTCTATTTTATTTATATGAAATTTTATTGCTGACCAATTATCCATCGAGAAATCTATATTATTATTTCTATAGACTCGTGATAATTCATTGAGTATGTACCAGCCATTTGTATTTAAGTTGTCTTTTAACTGGTGAAGAGTAATCTTTGAAAGGTATTTGAATCCTAACGCTTCAGCTAAAGCGTATTTGTATTTCACTATCGCCTCTTCTATTCGGTTTTGTTTTTCTAATTCTTTAGCTTCATTAATAACTCTGTTAGTGCTTAATTGCTCAGTAGATTTTTTTAAGTAGACAATTATTGTAGATATTATAAATCCAAGTATTAGGACTAACTTGACTGCTGTAAATACACTCATCTTATATTTTTATTGATTGAATACGTTTTAATTGATTTGGTAGTACTTTTTACTTGACAACCACCTTTATCACCTCACCAGAACCATGTCTAATATAATATAATCCTGGTTGTAGTCCGGATATATCTATCTCATTTATTCTATGACTTAAGTTGATCTCTTCTGCTGCTTGATTACCTACTTGATCATAGATAATTGCCTGACTGTTTATATTGTCATCACTGACATAGATGCTTAGGATTTCAGAAACAGGATTAGGATAGATTACTATAGATTTTGGATTACTTGTTAATTGTTCAGGATATATGATATCCAGATATTGATGATACTCTGGTCGCAATTGTGAGATGTCAAGATTGCCGCCTTTCATGTAGATGCTTAGCTTAGCGTTAGGCTGGAATGTTTTTATCGAAGCATGGGAACTGAAGCTGAGAGATTGATTTTCTTCTAACGTTATAGTTATGAGTGATTCATTATTATCAGGCATGATGAGCTGTCCGTCGAATAGCATAGAAGCATTATCTTCTATAGCGATAGAAGCGCCTGGTCTCAGGCTTAGTAGTCCGATGCCGTGCTTACCATAATGTAGATGTGCATTAGTTTCTACAACTAACTTTGCATCTTCTCGAAATTGCATACATGACCAGTCATTGGCAAATTCAAGACGGCCTGATCTGAATCGGAATGCGTCCTCACCACCTATGATGAGTTCCACGAAGGGAGGGAAGCACATATCGGCTCCGTCATTAACGAGATTAACCCTATGACGTAGTGAGTCATTATCAGGAAGAGCAACTAATGCACCACGCAATTGTGCATCTTTCTGGAAGACTAATTGCGAGAAGCTTGTGTTAATTATATTAATTATCTTCTGTTGAGTAGAGTCTTCTGGTGTTATGTCATAGTAGAAGAAATCATTATTAGTAGGATCGCTCTGGTTAGGATTTAAGACCTTGACATGTCCAAAATAAAAGTCTTCTTGTAGTTCTGTAAAGAAGGTAGGCCCGACTACATAAGCGACGCCAAGTCTAAATTGATCTGGGATAATATGATTAACAAATGTGGCATCTTCTATATAGATTGAATTTTGCTCCATATCCGTAAAGAAGAATGTATTGATTCTTATTGTATATTCAGGTAGAATCTGCTGCGGAAATACTGTGATTATTAACTTTTCGATTGTCGTCTGGTCAAACGAAGGTGTAACGAAACATGGTTCGAAGTTAATATTATCTGTAGAATTAAAATTCCCTATCCCTGCTTCTAATGCACTGATGGTATCTCTATAGCTTATCCCATTTATATCACCTTTTAGTATAACTTTGACTTCGTTACATATACTCTGACTGCACTCAGTGACACAATCACATATCAAGTTCTCATGACTCCTTATCGAAGTACTAAGAGAATAGATATTGTCTGAGGCGACCTCTAAGTCCAGCGGTTCTATTGTTTCAAAAAATATTGGTCTACCTTCTTCAGCACCGAGTGGGATGAAGGAACGATCTGATTCTGAATACTCAAAACACAGCAGCTTTTTTGTGCCAGTTATTTGGTCATTATCTGTTTGGAATATTTCCCAGTTCTCTGCACCAATGTATGTCTCACCAGAATCTTCACATATTTTGGCTTCAGAATTAATTCTGTAAGACACTTGTTGAGCACTTATGTGATGAGTACATAAGAATAGTGTCAGGAGTAGAATTTGTTTCATGATGTGATTACTTATTCGTAACTAATATAGGATATTATATAGACATGGTAGCTATCGCCGGAGCATATAGTACTAATAACAAATATACAGATCTAACTTCCTATAGATAAGAATACCTTTATCTCACCTTATTCCTCGGCGAACTTCCTTCTTATAAAGTGTAGACATATACCAGAGAATACAGAAAGCGATGCGGCTATAATGAAGTAATTATGATACCCTGTATACTCTATAATTGGTAGACCTAGTAGTGGGGCAAGCAGAAATGCCATGGCAAACATCATCGATACAACACCCATATATTTTCCTTGATTCTCTGGACTCGATCTACGCATGGCTAATGTCGGAATGAGTGGAAAATTAATGACTTCGCCAAATGCTATAAGGAGACTATATATAGCTATAGCAATGAAGCCGTTATCTATGTAGCTGAGGCATAGGTAAGATATGCCTATGATTACAGCTCCAGTAGCCATCGGTGTGAAGTACTTATTCTTAAGCTCTATCATATATACAAGTGGCATCTCCAAGACCAATACAAGGAGTCCATTCACAGTAAAGAAAAGTCCTATAATACGTTCGTCCAGTAAGATGACTTCTTTAAAATATACAGGTACTGAAAATAGGATCTGAAAAAATGCTATCATATTAATCAGATTGAAAAATAGGAATAGCATGAGTATCCAATCTTGATACGGAGACTCTTTGATGGCCGCTTCATCTTTTGGTTTTTCGTATTTGCCTTTTCGATGACTAAGAAGTTTTAACAGAAATCTTAGTGCAATGAAACATGTAATACCATCTATGACAAACAGCCATTCGAATCCAACACCATATGCTATGAATCCTCCGATAGCTGGTCCTATAGCAATTCCAAGATTAATAGCCATACGTAACAATGAGAATCCACGAGTTTGATTTTCGGGCTTACCCCATAGACTTACAGCGCTAAACGCTGCTGGGCCAAACATACTCGTACATATCGCTGTAAGCGTCATCCATATACATAGAGGTATAAATTGATGAAAAAATAGAATTCCTATAAAACCTATCCCTGAGCCGAATAGACTCATCGCCATCACTTTTATATTACCTACCTTATCTGTAAGCTGACCGCCGATGTTACTCCCGATCAGTGCTCCTAGTCCGAATGAAAATAAGACAATACCAGACTGAAGCTTACTATAACCTAACTGATCAGTAAGGTATACACTCATGAATGGAATAACCATCTCTCCTGACCTATTGATAAGATAGATAAGAGCGAGGATCCAAATATCACGATTGAGCCCTGAGAATGTATTGATATAGAATTTAATAAACTTCATAAAT
>CALLAG010000336.1 GCA_938002705.1 uncultured Saprospiraceae bacterium
AGTAGCGCTATTATCTGATGTACGAGCGGAGGATAACTTGTCATCGTGAAGCCCGTATACCACTTGTAATTCCATGTCTCAAACCATACCTGCGAGTAATGCTCGGCAAAGAACATATGGACGTAGGCATCATAAGTATTACCTACAGTATAGGATATAAGGCTGCCATGGAATAATAATCCCAATATAATGGCAGCAAGATAATATTGTCGTGATCTACTCAATGGAGTGAATTAGAAACGTCGTTTTAATTGATATTAAAGATATACTTAATGTGTTAGTTTCTATAGGATTGTAGTATACGAACTGCTTTGTTGGCCTAAGTGTGAGGGTATTTTGATGAATTGATTGATATGCAGTTGAGATCAATCATCAAAAAGGACTTGACAAATTAAACATTATATTGTATATTTATTATACATTAATGACAACTTGATAGTATTTAGTAAAAAAGATGATAGAAGGGTTCTATGTGATATAATTCTATTGCAAAAGCAATTAATACCTAAAAAGAAAGATGGATGGGCATTCGATTGGTCAGAAGCCTATAGAACCAATTCTAAGTCTATCTATTCTTTACAAGAAAGAGCTACTCAAAGAATACATGGTCTAGTTCAATTAATTGAAGATGACGGCATGCTGATAATGGAGCTAATTGAATTGGCACCATTTAACATTGGTTCGACTAAAGAATTTGATAACGCAGCTGGTTGCTTAATTGCATTTGGGTGCAGAGAATCTCTAAAATTAAACACTGCTTATAAGGGTTATTTAACATTCGTTTCAAAAACAAGCTTAGTCGAATTGTACAAATCAAAATATTTAGCAACTCAAACTTTAGGTACAAGAATGTATATAGATCCTAAATCTGGAGAAACACTTATCACCAAATATTTACAAGATGAAAAAAGATAAAGATGTTTTAAGTCAATTAACAAATGGTATTCTTACCGAATCTATGGATATCGGGACAAAGGAATATGCAGATTTCAAACTGCTAATTAGAAGTAAAGTAGCTGAGACATCAAAAGATGAAAGGATCAGAGTTTCATTGCTTGGGTTGAAATACCATATGGAAGATTATCTTGAGTCAAAGTCGCAATTGGTTGAAGTTGGCAGCTTTGTGAAGCAGTTTATTAACCTAATCGAAATCAAACAAGTCGAGTTTGCAAAATACCTGGAATTAAGACCATCAAATTTGAGTAAAATATTAAATGGTGAAAGAAGGTTAACGATAGAATTAGCTCTAATTCTCGATAAACTTTCTAATATAAACGCAGGGTTATGGCTTAGAATTCAGAACAAAAATGAAATAAGTAAGATTCAGAAAACACATTCTAAAAAGATAGAAAAATACCGTCTAAAAGAACTAATAGGATGAATCAAGTTGGGTAACAATAGACCCTAACAATAAGCCATGACACTAAATAAAGAAACACTAACCCAAGTGCATACTGCGATAGAACCTTACATACATAGGACGCCTATCCTAACTTCACAATCAATAGATGCTATAGTTGGATGCCAGCTATACTTTAAGTGTGAAAACTTCCAGAAGATGGGAGCATTCAAGATGAGAGGTGCTACATATGCAGCATTACAATTATCAGATGAGCAAAGAAGCAAAGGCATCGTCACACATTCATCAGGTAATATGGCTCAGGCGGTATCCCTCGCTGCAAAGTCACTTGGGATACCAGCTTATATCGTCATGCCAGAGAATGCACCTCAGGTCAAGAAAGATGCCGTGGCAGGTTATGGTGGGATTATAACAGAAGTCGCATCTAATGTGAAAGCAAGAGAGGCTGCCGCAGACATTATAGCTGCTGAAAAGGGAGCCCACTTCATACATCCATCTAATGATATGGATGTGATCTTAGGACAAGGTACTGCAGCCTACGAGTTACTGTCAGTGCATGATGACTTAGATTATATCTGTACTCCTGTAGGTGGAGGAGGATTACTGGCAGGTACAGCAATGTATGCCTTTCACTTCGGTAATGGCTGCAAAACAATAGCTGGAGAACCCCTCAATGTCAATGATGCCTACAGATCACTGGAAGCCGGAGTCATACTGGAAAACGAAACATCAGATACAGTAGCTGATGGACTGCGTACACACCTTGGCTATATTAACTTTCCAATAATTCAAAAGTATGTCGACAAAATTATTTGCGTAGAAGAAGATGAGATTGTGAGTGCTATGAAATTAATATGGGAACGGATGAAAATCATTATAGAACCATCATGTGCAGTTCCACTTGCCGCTGTCATAAAAGAGAAGGAATCGTTTAAGAATCTTAAGGTAGGCGTAATTCTGTCTGGAGGTAATGTAGATCTGAATAACTTGCCTTTTTGATGTCAAGTCGGAAGGGGTCACCGAGAGCTGTGGAGGAATAGCTATTCCTTTTCTAAATTCAAGTAATTTGTAAATCCATTTTTTTAGTGCCTAATTGTAATAGTGTCTCTTCGACTAAATGCATGTTACATAAAAAATAATTTTGTTGTTTTTTATTTGGAAGGTGAAGGTTATATTAGAGTAATCATTATAGACATGAAAAAATCAAAAATAATTTTTCTTACTACGGTAATTATACTTATCAAAGCAGCTTCTATTCATGCTCAGGTCGCAACTTTTAATTACGTGCCATTAAAATTTAAAAACGCAGAACCAGAATGGATACATGTGATTTGTGATAGTACTATGATTGGTGCTGAGACAGATGATAGCAATGCGACTTACGATGGGCATACTCATGTATATAGTAGTAATAATATAGAAGATGAATATGTAATACATGAAGGATTTCTATATGTAGTAAGTAGAACCGGATTTAATAATGATGTGTCTGGTGCTTTAGTAGAAAAAATTAATATCAGTACAGGAGAACTCATCTGGAAGACGACATATGATTTGAGAACAGAAGAGTACCGAGAACATACAGAAAGAATCATTATAAGAGATAACAAACTGGTATTGTATAATTATCTGATAACTGAGCCTGACTCTGAAGGATTTCCCTTGCCTGTCGTGTTTTTTGGATGGGTAGAGGGTGTATTGAAAGTAAGAGAATATGATTTAGAGACGGGTATATTGATAGATGAATCTATGCCAGATCCTGAGGATATTGAGAGCAAGAAGATCCGAGACTATATGTCTGATAGAACTCAACTTCATATCTTAGACGATGATACATTTTCACTTTTTAGTAGAAAGTGGGATACGATAGGATCTTTTTATATAATCGATACTCTGGATGGTTTAGGAAGGCTTATCAATGATCCTGATACGATATGGAGCCAACTAGACATTAATGATTGGGGTGATTCTTATTGGAATCTACGATGGGGGATGAAAAAGGATAGTCAAGGACTTACTTACTGGCTTGACTACTATGTTCCCGGAGATTTTACTTTAGATACAGCACAAGCCAACATCAATATCTATAATAATGAAAATGAAATTGTAGATATAATATCATTAGGTTTTATTGATAAAAGTAATATTAGAACATGGTATCTGCGTGATGTTACTGATGATTACTTCTATATACAAGTGTTTTATTTTAATGATGAAAGTCGTCATTTTTTTATTAATAAACAGGGAGAATTGATAGAAAGTGTATTCAATCCTATATATAGGAACTTCTATGTAAAGCTTGATGAGAATCAAAAATTTATCATAGGTGATAATGCAAAAAGAGTAGGAGATAATTTTGAGTTTTCGTTTTATCAAAACGAAGATGGTGTCCTTAAAAGGTTATCTACGTTGACCATTGATATCCCAAATTACAGAAGTTCAATCTCTCATGTACAGAGATTAGAAGATGGGGATTATCTTGTCTCAGGAATTTATTATGAGGTAGTAGGCTTTAGCAGTAAGGGGAGTACACGCTTTATCATGAGGCTCTCAGAGGAGATGATCATGGGAGAAACTGTAAGTACAAGTGAGATCACTGAGATAGATATAGGTCTTGTATTATACCCTAATCCCACATCTGGTATTTTGCATTTAGTACTTGAGAAAGCGACTGACGCTCAGGTTCTCATATATAACACGCAAGGTATGGAAGTTTATAGTCAAGAAATCTTTTCAGATAAGGTAGATGTCGATTTGGGTTATCTTGAGTGTGGAGTCTATACTGTTGTTGTTAGTATAGAAGGACAGTTAGTTAGGAGAAAAATTGTTCGAATTTAGAAGTGATTATTATTACTTCTTGTACCCGATAAAATTTATCTGAAAATACTTTTCCTAATCTGGAATTAGGTGTGGCTTCTTTAAGCTATCGAGTTACTATCAAAAGATAGAATAATTGATGTCGATTGTCGTTATACCTCTGGTATGAAATACATAAAATTAATATTCTTAAGCCTCAGCACCTCAGTGATCTGGGGCTTATTTTTTATAGACGCATATAAGATAGGAGTCATAGGGTATGTATTGGCTTTGTTGTTTAGCTTTTATTCGAGCTATTTCCTTAAGCAGAGTATAGGTAAGAATCCTTGGAGAAGGTGGGATGTGTTATTGTTGATATTGTTTCCATTACTCTATTTATTGATTTATATGGTCAGTCTCAATAATTGGAGTATTTATACTTTATTTAATCCTCTACTTAGTGGCTTGATTGTTTTGGTTTTAGGGTTAAGACTCAATAGCTTAAAAAAGCAACAAGCACTGCAGTTTTTTACTATCAGTTATATATTGGTATATAGCTTGTCACTTGTCTTATATCATAAGGAATCTAATGGTAATATTGAAAAATATGATTTTTCTACAGAGACGAATGATAGCGCTACGTCGATTACACCGATAGATTCTCAAATTAATATATCTCAATTAAAGTTTAGATCAGCAAATAATGTTATAAGCGGAGTGGTCAATAATCGTAAACCAGTTATTTTAGAAACATGGCATGAAAAGTGTCCGCCTTGCCTTAGTGCAATTAACGATACACAAGATTTTTTCGCTGAGATAAGTGATAGCTTAGATCATTACTACGTGTATAATCCGAAGGGTAATTTTGATAGCAAGAAAGTGTTTTCTTTTGACAAGATAAAAGACATATCTAAAATTCTCATTTGGCAAGATGCTAATGACAAATTTGATCTAACTATAAATGCAGACCCAAGCTTCTTGTACTTTGATAAGGAAGGGAATTTGATAGATGTCAGAGTTGGATATACAAATTCTAAGCAGGAAGAATTTAAAAATGATATTCTGCAATTTGTAAAGGAGAATAGTTAATGTGCTAATGTAGATCTGAGTAATCTACCTTTCGACAAATAACATTACTTTTCGGGCTATATAGATAACACTAATTTTTAGATATTCGATGATGTTGGAATGGCCTTAGCCATTTTAGGTAAATCCAGTATTTGTAGCGTTAAAAACAATGGCCGTGTTTGACGACTGTAAGGAGGAGTTGGCGCTTGTTTAGCTACAAATAATTGATTTGGCGTTAAGAAATGGGTAAAGCCTTGAATTCTTTGGTTCGTTTCTTTTTCAATAGAAAGAAATGAACGCCTTTCCGGCGAGGAAAAACCCAAGAGCAGTAAATGGTAAAAACAGTTATTTGACAATTTTAGAATAGTGATAAGACATCCTATGATAGATAGAAAATTCAAAGCATAATGTCATGTTGGGTGATTAATAATGGTTTTATTTCATCACGAATTCTTAGTATTGCTCTGATTAATAATTCAAATTAAATGACCTATTCAGTTACTTTTTCTTACCGAACTTCTTCTTGTCCAGATCACCACCTACAAGATCCCATGCGATGAACACAACGAAAAATATAATCAACCCACCTACTACTATTTCTGATAATAACATTGTCTAATTTCTAAGCTATAAATTTAACCAATATGTTAGTTTGGCAACGACGCCTCTGTTCCGGCTCCCAAAATACTGATCTAATGTGTTATAGTTATCAGAATACACTATAAAAAAGTCCGACGCAGGTGCAAATCGCCACTGAAACCTTGTATTTATACTCAAATTCTGTACTTGGGTATTATATTGGACGAAAGTCGTCAAGAAATGTTTCTTACTGAATGTGATATCTAAGCGTGGACCTATCAGCCATAGGTTAGCTGGGACAAAAGGATCTGGTAGCTTGATGTAGTTGTATACCGTATTAATAGATATAGATCCGAAAGGCACATATCTATAAGTGATCGTTGCGCCAGTACTGTAGCGCTGACCACCGAAGAAATTGCCAAACCTCTGATTGACATCAAAAAATATTGTCTTTCTTCTATCAGTACGATAGCTTCCAGTAACTATAAGATTGCTGAATACTTCTCCCGCCGATAAGAAAATACTTTCGTCTTGAATCCGTGTAGGATCAAAATCACTTAACAGTGTAAATCTATTATAATCAATACGGAGATCAGCTCTATGGTTATTAGTGAAGCTGACATTCCAGCGACTTCTGATGCCTGTCTCCTCAAGTGCAAAATCTTGGATAATGTCATTGTCATCCTGCCCTAACTTGTATATAGAATTCCAAGATAATGACGTACTGTACTCTGATACTTTTCCAGATTGTGGATATATACGGTATCTGATCTCAGGGTTGACGGATAGGATATCCTTACGAGGGACAAATCCTACTTCTGCATCGAATCCTGCTCCTATGATCTGATGCTCCCACTGTAGGCTTAATTTTCTTCTCGTGTAGGTTACTTGAGTAAAGTGAGCATACTTGCCACTCTCAGCATTAGGTGTCATCGCTGCCATGAATGAGGTCTTGCCACGCCAGTAATTATTCTTAGTACCTATCCGATATTCTATACCTGCGATTCTATCATACGGATCTACAGAATCTGAGAACCCATCCTTATTGACGGCTTCTTTATTGACAAGTATGAGTCCTATATTATTTCTCTCGCCGACTTGATATTCTGCAGCGCCTACGGTGTAGTTAAATGTAGGTAAGTCATTATCACGCTGTGGAGCTGTGAGCATATTCATCATGCCCACTCTTAGCTTGTCAGAGAGCTTACCACTTATTCTGGCACCACCATATATTGTATTCTGTATGTTGTTACCTGTAGTCGTATCTCGAGAGACACCTATACGCCTGGAGAAGAACGGATTCATATTACCTGTACCGAATCGACCAAATAAGTCGGCATTCTCCAGAAAAAACTGCCGACGCTCAGGAAAGAATATTTCGAATCTATCAAGATTTGTTACCTGGCGATCGACCTCTACT
>CALLAG010000337.1 GCA_938002705.1 uncultured Saprospiraceae bacterium
AGACGAAATCATTGATATACGATGATTTGTCAAGGTTAATCCAGACATTGATTTCGAATAATAAGGTTAAAAAACTGGTAGTTTATAAAAATCAATCGTCTGTTATACTAAAATCAAATGGGACATTATGTCCCTCAATTAGTATTATATGATAGAATTCCTATCATATAATTCAGATTAAGGAATTTATTTACATAAATATAATCGGGATGGGTTCGGCTAAGAAGTTAGTGGAACCCATTTTTTTGTCGGGTATGATTGTAACGTAGATGCAGTATAGAACAGTTTGTCCTATTTCTCCGTTTGTCAATATGTTGCATAATGCCGAATTACCCTATAATTATATCGCTTTAGTTGGTCTATTCTTTTGATAGAGAAAGTGGCTCATCGGAAGTGGTCATAGATATGAGTGATTGGGATACAGGGACCTATCAGGTGATGTATTATAGTAAGGATGGTGTTATGCAAGGTCGCATGGTTAAGATGTAAGATGTGATAGAATAAGAGGGCTTACCCATCCTCTTATTATTTTGTGTATATGTTACGTGGCATCTTCATTCCTTTAATTGGATCAAGCTCAGTGTAGGCTCCTAAAGAACCTTGTGTGGTGTTATTGCTAATACTGGGTTACTTTCCCATTCTTGCAAGTTGAGATCACTAATAAGAATGTAATTGTAGCGATAATAGGGTATCTCATATTAGTTTGACTTTACGATGCTTTTTAGGTGCATGGTCATTTTAGCCCCATTCCTCCATTCAAAATAACCGATGGTCTGATAGGCTTCTTCTTATGATGTGTTATATTTATTTTCCTCATTAAACCCAATAGAAGCCTTGAGATCCATATTTATCTTATTTTTCATATTTATACTTGGTCAGCTTATTGCTCAGCAAGTAACTCAGGTCAAGCTTAGAGATCTTGAAGATGGATTAAATGAGCGTATAGTCAATAAAATCGCTCGAGATACTTTTGGTTATTTTTATCTTTTCTCTAATAACTCCATTCAGAGATATGACGGTTCAGAATTTGAGAATGTAGATATTCCTCTCGGCGCTGAGAAGCTACTCAGAGATGTAAGCTGCGTCGGTTCTGATAATAAAGGAGGCTTGTTACTATATGCGAATAATCATGATCAAGTCCTACATATATCTCCTGCGAGTTTAACGTCCAGTTATATTAGCTTACCTCATAGTCACACTGTATCTAATAACAAACTGGAGTTAGGGGATGCTTCTATTAAGTATGTAATAAGAGATCAAGACACCATTGTAGCTAGTCGTGGTAGTTTTTGGAAGTATATAGATGGCAATCTATCACAGCTAGGATATAACGATATCGAAGGTTATAACTGCAATGCGATGACACAAGATAATTACGGGAATATCATAGCTGCATTTGGGCATACGCCTAATGAGAGTGACTCTATATTTGTATTGCGATCATCTGGTGAGCTATCTGATTATACTGAAGTTTTAAGAATTAATGATAAGATAAAAGATATCTACTGTGACGATATAGATCATAGATGGATGGTAGCAACATTCAATGGATTATATATTGTGTCCTTTAAAAGAACTGGTATAGAAGTATTCCACGATGCAGATATGATTTCATCAAGTAGTTTTGGACATGTAGTTTTAGGTGTTTCTGCATCTGGGCCAGATGTGTTATTTGCAGATGAGAATTATGGCTTACGACGCATTAATGAAACAGGCGAAGTAGAATTACTTTTTCCTGATGAGACCGTTGATTTTTTTGATAATAGAAAAATCTATTACGATAGCGTATATAGCAAATACTATATGACAGCTAATTACACCGATGATGAGACAATATTATATATAACAGATACAAGTTATTCTGAACTAAAAAAGCAAATATTACCATTCAGAGTTAATGACTTCATAGTTACAGATAAGGATGAATTACTCATAGCTGGAATTAATAACTTGATATCGGAGATAGATGTAAGCGGTCGTATAATGCTATGGAATACACAGACCTCAAGCGGTAAGATGCTTGTTAATAATATCCCGGTAATAAGATCTGTAGAGTCTGTCGGAGACCATTATTGGGTCGGGTCATCTAATGGCCTGTTCGTCTATAATCAATCATTTGAAAAAGTACAGAAATTAGAAGCAGGTATTAGTAATCCTCATATTTTATGTGTCAGAGAAATAGGGAGTAAGGTCTATGTAGGGAGTTATGGAGGAGGGCTATATGTGTTAGACAAAACGAGTAAAGCCGTCACTGCTCATTATAGTAAGAGTACTTTCCTAAGTGATAATATCGTCGCGGCCATCGAAGAAGACGACCAAGGTCATGTATGGTTAGGTACATTTAATGGTATAAATGTCTTAGATAAGAACGGCCTCATAATATCTAAAATAATGGATTATGATGGCATCTCACATCGTGAGATGAATACGGATGCGATCAGTAAAGATGATCAAGGCAATATATATTTCGGTACTCTGAATGGCGTAACAAAACTCAATCCCGATAAGGTACTTAATTGGTCCACATCTTATGGATTGCACATTGCAAGCGCTACCGCTTATTATAATAAAAACGTAAAGGTAATAGATATCAATAATACGCCCATACCTATAGAACAAGGATTCGATTCTTTATTGATAAAATTAGATTTCCCTAATTATATCAGAACCCTATTCGATACACCTCTCAATTATCTTAGAGTTAACGACAAAGCTTCTAATGCTCTGAGTCGGGATTATAAGCAATTACTAATAAGCCCTACCGAATTAAATTCTGATCCTACTCTTGTAATAAGGAGTTCTAATAATGACAGTAAGAGTACATTGGTGTTCTCGCCTAAGTATAATTATACTACAGGAATCATTACCACTCTGATATTACTATGTTCTGTTGGTATTCTATTAGTCATGTTCTACCGCCGTAAGATTGTCAAAGTAGAATCAGAGCAGGATCAAAAAATTGAGATCAATAAGAGGGTAGCAGAGTTAGAGTTAAGTGCACTGCAATCACAGATGAACCCACATTTTATTTTTAATGCATTAGGAGCGATTCAGTATTTTATACAAACCCAGAAAACAGAAGAAGCGGATAACTTTCTTTCGGATTTTGCAATGCTTATGAGGAAGATATTAGAATCATCTAAGACTAAATATATTACACTTAAGGAGGAGAAAGAAATATTGGATCTATACATTAATCTCGAGCAGTTGAGATTTGAAGGACTCTTTGACTTTAACTGGCATATCGATGATAATGTAGATATGGATATGATTATTCCTCCTATGATATTACAGCCATTTATAGAGAATGCTATTAATCATGGTTTGTTTTCGTTGAAGGGTCGAAAAGGAAAATTAGATGTTTTTATAATTCAGAAGTCTGAATATGTTATAGAATGTATAATTAGAGATAATGGTATCGGTAGGAAGCAAGCTGATCAGTTAAGGAATAAAAAGCATAAACCAAGAGGAATGCAAATAGTCAATGACAGAATAAAAACATTAAACTCATTAAGTGATATTAAAGTCAATATCAGTACTACAGACTTATATGAGAATACAGATCCATCAGGTACGACAGCTGCAATAGAAATTCGGTATAATTCTATAAACTTTTAAGTCGCTTAATTTTATGCTATGAAGTACAAAGTAATAATTATTGATGACGAAGATAAGCTAAGAGAAGTCCTGGATATCAAGATCACTCAGCATTGTCCTGAACTTAATGTTGTAGCTAAAGCTCGTAATGTATCTGAAGCTTATTCCATGATAGTGGAACATGATCCCGACATCATATTTTTGGATATCGCAATGCCTGTAGAATCTGGTTTTGATTTGATAGCAAAATTTGAAACTATAAATTTTGAAATAATATTCGCTACAGGATATAACGAGTATGCATTAGATGCTCTCAAGGTGAGTGCAGTAGATTATTTGCTTAAACCTATAAAAACATCTGACCTCACAACAGCAGTAGACAAGGCGATACTTCGCATTAATAATAAAGAGAACTTAAAAGATTATAACCTCCTGAAGCATAACATTCAGAACATAGGCGATCAGAAAACAAAGATAGCCATTCCTGGATCGGAGGCATACCAGTTCGTCGAGGTTGAAAGTATCATTAGATGCGAAGGATGGCAAAAGTATACTAAGATATATCTACAAGATGGAGCTTGTATAGTGAGTTCTTATAACATCGGTGTCTATAAAGACATGCTCAGTTCTTATGGTTTTTATAGCTGTCACAAATCACATCTTATCAATAAGATACATATCAGAACTTATAAGAAGGAAGGGTCAGTAGTTATGAGTGACGGATCCAATGTTCCAGTCTCAAGAAGAAAGAAAGACGAATTCATAGAGACCTTCATCAATATTAAGTAGCACCAATTGATGGACTTAATGTCCTACATAGATTTAGCTATGATTAGTACTCTACGTATTGTTTTAAGCCTACGATTTATTATAAAAAAAATTGAATCAACTCCCTTTTATAAGGACTCAAAGAATCTTTATATCGAAAATTGACTTTATAGTATTAATGAGGTTCTGGATTGTCCAGAATCTTGATTTGTGATCAGTATCGATTTTAAATATTAGATGACAACTATTACAAAACCCTATTGAAGTGTTTTTATTAATATCCTTGCCTCTTATCTTGTGATAGCAGCGTGGACATCTTACTCTGTATTTTGGATTATTATTGATATTTATAATTATTCTGATATAATTAGGAGCTACGTAACTCATGTCTCCTTTAAGACAATGTATACTATTTTGACGTTAAGTCCCATGTATTAAGAGGATAGGCGATATCGCTCAGACTAAAGGTCATGGAGAATAGTAGTGCATCATACGATACTCCGATAGGGATGACCGTTAGTCGGATGACGTATATGTTTTGTTATAATTAATGTATCTTTAGCTTATTGTTAGATTTCGATTTTTATCGAATGGATTGGATGTATAATATTGGATAACCCTAAAAAATCTTTTGTTATTTTTCAGATAGTGACTTTACCCTAATTTACAGTTTGACTAAGAGCAAAATATTGTACAAAAATCTGATAGATAGATTTTGTTATTTATTAAAGTTGACACGAGGGAGAAGGCGATAAGCTTTCTCCCTTTTATTTTTTAAGATAAGCTATCTCACTAAGGTCCCAATCTATGACAAGTCCTCCAGCTAAGGATTTAGTAATTTCTTTACCATATAGATGTTCGCATAAGTACAGTGCCGCTTCGAATGACTTAGCACCTCCTGCAGATGTGATAAATCTTCCATCATGTACGAATAACACTTCATCTACGATGTCTAAGGCAGGAAACATCTCTCGCATCTTATCCACGTCTGAGGGAAATGTAGTAGAAGTCACATTATCGAGTAGCCCAGCTTGTGCCAGTACAAATGCACCATCACAATGTGAAGTAACATAACTCGCGTTCTGACTGACTTCTCGTACCCAGGATATCATATCCACATCTTCTAAGTCGGTATCCAGATGGTGTTCTGCACTCGGCACGACGAGTATATCTATATGCGGTAGAGTATCTTCTGTGTAGCTATAATCAGGCAAGATTCTTAACCCTTCAAATGATGTAACAACATTCATGCTCTTAGAGACTGTGAATACATTCATAGGCTTAATGCCTTCTCTGAATCTGGTATGATGGAATATATCGTAAGGCGCTGTCAGTTCTGTATTATAGACACCATCCATAATCAGGAACCCTACATTATAAGCATCAGGGATCAGTTCTACCTTGTGTGGTGCTACTGGTAGGGACTGGGCTTCTTTCTCATCCTTGCAAGCTGAGAGCACTAATAAGAATGCAATTGTAGCGATAATAGGGTATCTCATATTAGTTCGACTTTACGATGCTTTTTAGGTGCATGGTCATTTTAGCTCCATTCATTTCTGGTAGTATAGATTCTTTTCTTATCAGTAGTGGATGTGCATCTTTAGAGATCCAGAGAGTTTGTTTTTTTGCTGGTGTATCTATAGATTGTAGTTGGCAGATCTTGCAATCGTGGCCATCGATTTCTACTTGACCATTTTCTGCATATTTATAGAACTCTATTTTTTGAGTTTGAGTATCGTATATTCTTAGTATGAGGCTATGCTGATCTTCAGTGTCTATCAGTGAGAGATAACAATCTAATGCTGGACCATCCATGATAAAGCTACTTTCAGATTTAATTTCTATGTCTTGCTTTTGTCCATTCATATCCATAGTGCCGGATATCTTGTTATCAGCACAAGTATAATCTATAGTTAGTGGACCTTGCACTACTCTTCGTGATACAGGTAGGCCATCATTCTGACGTATCACGCTGTCGTCTCTCACATCTCCCATTGCTGAGGTAGAAAAATCATTGACCATAATGTTTTTGCCATCTACGATTACAAATCGTGTTGTGTCAAAACTAATTTCCTGACCTTGCATATCCAGATTAATGGTATAGAGATACTCGCCATTGGTTATATTTTTAGATGGTATAGGCAAGGCTTTATTCTTTTCTTCCTTGGAGAGTATTGTCGGCATGACTAATTTACTAATGTCTACAGTGACATTATTGATTATCTCTGTCAGGTGATCTGGTATATCTTCTTGATATCTTCCACCTATATGTTTAGCTAAGAATTTTTCCATGACGGCTATGAATGCCATGTTGTTTTGCGGCTTAGCAAAGCCATGACCTTCATCAGGGAAGTTGATATATTCTACGGGTAGATTAATATCTCGCATAGCGATAACAATCTGATCTGATTCGCTTGTCTTGACTCTTGGGTCATTGTCTCCTTGGGCAACAAAAAGTGGTGCTTTTATCTTATCAGCATGAAAGAAGGGTGACTGACGTGTCAGCTGTGCCCGTCCTTCTTCTGTGTTGGGATTGCCCATACGTTTGTGGAACATCACTCTTGCAGATTCCCAGTAAGGTGGTATCGTCTCTAATAATGTATATAGATTAGAAGGACCGACAATAGATACGCCTGCAGCATATACATCTGGTGTAAATGTCAACCCAGCCAATGTCGCATAGCCTCCATAAGAACCTCCCATAATAGCAATCTTATCAGAAGCACAATGACCATTGTCTACTAAGTACTTAGCCGCATAGGTGAGGTCGTCTTGCATTTTTTCTCCCCATTGATTGATAGCTGCATTTAAGAATGACTTGCCATATCCTGTAGATCCTCGGAAGTTAGGTTGGATGACAGCGTAGCCTCTATTCGCTAAGAATTGGGCAAAACTATTATAACCCCAATGGTCTCTCGCCCATGGTCCACCATGCACGTAGACGATACCAGGAAGATTTGTTCTGTTACCTGTTTCGGGAAGTGTTAGATAAGCAGGTATCGATAATCCATCTACGGAATCATATCTTATAGGGACCATAGGGACCAGCTGCTCTGTGGGCAGTTCTGGACGTGGGGTATAGAGGTAGCTTATTGCCTTTGTCTTCCTATCATACATATAAGCTTTGCCAGGATCTGTATCACTATTGACATAGAAGAGCCATTTAGATTCGTCTTTAGTTTCTGAAGTAATACCTATTTCAGAATTAGGGTACTGTGATTTTATGTAATTGTAATCTGATTCGTATTCTTTATTCTGCCAGTATATCCTCTTTTTATCTGCTAAGTATATTGTTGCTATGATCTCATCAGTCATCTGTGAGAATGACACATTTTGTAGATCGACTTCGTTTTGAGGGTCTGATTCTACAAAGGTCATTTTTTCTGTATCGAGATCGTAGAGATAGAGTCCTGATAAGTCGGGTTCTCCTACGTTAGATACGAAGTAGACCTTGCCATCTCTGCGGAATCGTATAGGACTGAGTGATTCCTCCAGATTAGATTCTAATATTTTCTTGAAGCCATCAGTTGTTTTTTTTAGGATCTCATTACCGCCATCAGGTAGTGATCGCGATGCTAATTTTAATTCGCCTTCAAGGTTGAATGATACAGAATTATACTGCTCTGTATTTTCGAGTATTAGAGTCTTCTCACCAGTACTGATGTCTATAGAGTAATAGTCATGCCATGCCTTATCTCTATCATTGATGCCGATGTATATTTTATCTTCATACTTCTTAGGTAGGGATACGATCATGGCCCGTATGTCATCATAGGGTGTAAGGTCTGCGGCTTCGGGAATGTTATCTGCACTGGCTTCTGCGGGATCTATTCTGTAGACTCTGAAGTTCTCATCTCCACCTTTGTCTTGTACATATAGGATATAGCGGCCATCACGACTCCAGAAGTAAGATCGGATAGGCCTCGTCTTATCATTAGTTACAGGAATAGCTTCGTCAAATTCTTGGTCTATGCCCTTCAGCCATATATTCATAATTCCATCGAGTGGTTTGATGACAGTAATATATTGTCCATCAGGGCTTAGTTGGGCTCCAGATATCATGGGATTACCGAAGAATATTTCTCTGTCTATTAATGGTGATGTGTACTTGATATCGTTACTCATATTTACTTTTCTTTCTTTTGAAGTTCTATTATTTTGCTCTCTCTCAGGTATATATATTGTGCAGTTGTCTTAGCAGCTATCCATCCATAGTAGCCATCCATTATACCCATTTTTAATATATATTCTACTACAAATTTCCATCCAGTCTTGACGTACATTCTTATCGGATTTGATCTTTTTCCTTTTGAATATTTGGCGGAAGCTGCAACTGTACTATGCTTATGGATAGATGCAATTCTATCTTCTATTGTATCATGTGCATCATGGTAGAGTATACCTCTCAGTCTATCTACTGTAGTACCTTTGTTAGGAATTATTTTGTCATGAGGAGACTCGCCACCATTTGTTATTTTATCCTTGAGGAATAGTCTGACGATATAGTCAGGGTGCCATGATCCGTTATATATCCAGTGTCCAGCTATACTGCTTAGCCTATTGAGCCGATATGCATCGGCTGTAGGATTTTCTTTTGTGTACAGAATCTCAAGTTCTAATTCTGGACTTAAGTACTCATCTGCATCTAAGGCGAGTATAAGATTGTGCTCCGCGAGAGCTATACTTGCTTCTCTTTGTTTGATGAATCCTTCAAAATTTTGAGTGACAATTTTGGCACCTAAAGATCTGGCTATGTCAGCTGTCCTATCCGTCGAGAATGAGTCCAGTACTATAATCTCGTCACTCACTTCTTGAGCAGACTGTATACATCTTCCTATCTTATCTTCTTCGTTATATGTGATGATAACTGTAGAAAGTTTCATCATTGGGGCAAGGCTTTTGTTTCCATATTTTTCATACAGAACAAAATAATAAATATATATATCGCAACGCCGATCTGTGACTCTATAGTGTGCTCCACCATGAAGGATGCGAATAACATCAACTGACTTGTCACAAAAAGAAAGTCTCTATAACCGCCAAGGTAGAAGATAGGATATATTGTAAACAAGAAAAATAGGATAAGCCCAATAATACCTGCTATGGTTAGCGTGAGTATATATTGATTATGAGGTAATAATTCGAGATCAACTAGCTCTGGATAATTATCTCTCAGATAATTGTTAGTCTCATCCATGAGGTCACCATATCCTATACCTATGATAGGTTTTTCTTTGGCGATATGAATACCTGCAGCGATACTTCCCAGTCTTCTGGAGTCAGAGAGCTCACGTATATTTTCGTTTTTGGCGAATAGCCTGAGGCTATATTTTGTATAGCCTATTTTCTTTTTGACAGTAGGTATGTACTGAGTAGATAAGAATATGGCTAATAGGGTTGCAGCTATTATTCCTCCCATCAGTTTTATATTCCTATTCTTCAGAAGATGATAGATTAGAGTGCATATGATAAGTACGTAGAATGTCAGTAAGCCACTTCTTACTGCAAGTATATGTAAGTAGATAGCGAAGAAAGCGATGACTGCTGATACAAAATATTTTTCTTTGAATCTGAGCTTACCCATGAGTAAGTAGATAGACATTGCAACTGATAGAGCGACCATTATACTGAATCTGATGTGATGTATCGGAGTGGGCAGTATCTGTCCTTTGCTATAGTTTTCTATATACACATTGACATCTAAAAGGAAGTGACTCAGTGACCATAGCACACCTGTCAGCGTGACCCCGATAAAGACGTACATAACTTGCTTAATAGTCTCTCTGTCAATATTCTGTACTGATGCAAATGCGAATGGGAGAAAAAGAAAAGGAAGTTTTATACGCATCCTTTGCATAAAGTAATCTTGATTATCAGAATATAGTCCTGTGGCGAGGTAGAGTATAAATATCCCTAATACGCAGAGATAATACTTATTGGTAAAGAATGATTTTAATTTATCTACTATCTGCCCATGCCATAAGCCAGCTACTAAGATTAATATCATCCCTAAACTGATAGCAAATCTCGACCATACGATTCCGATGATCCAGACAGTACATGCTAATAAGAATATGTTTTTGGAATTAATCTTATTCATTAACTCAAGATATTAGCGTAAGCTATAAAGTGTGGGTTCAATAAGTTTTCCTTGTTATATCTCACGGGCTCTCTGGTGTCAGCTTGTATCATAATGCCTCCTGATTCTTCTAGCACAATTTGAGCTGCTGCGGTATCCCACTCCATAGTAGGCGCCAGTCGAGGATACACATGTGCTTCTCCTTCTGCGATGATGAGGAACTTAAGTGAGCTCCCTTTTGATACCTTAAGTGGCTCATTATAATCATCTATAAATGCTTGTGTCTCATCATTAAGATGCGATCTTGAGCACACTATAGATAGCGCCTTGTCATTAGATCTATAGGATGCACATTGTAGTTTTGTTTTTTTATTATCTACAATTTTATAAGCTCCTTGACCTTTTACAGCAGTATATAGCTCTCCAGTTACTGGGGTGTATACGACACCTGCTATAGATTGTCCGTCATGGATAAGTGCTATATTGACAGTAAATTCTCCATTTCTTTTGATGAATTCCTTAGTGCCATCGAGTGGATCTACCATCCACATATACTCGAAGTCTTTTCTCTCCTGGTAGTCGATGAGTTTATTCTCTTCTGAGATGATAGGTAATCTTGGTGATAGCAATTCTAATCTGTCACATATAATTTTATTAGCTTCTCTATCAGCTCTCGTTAGTGGAGAATCATCTTTTTTATGTTCTACCTCAAAGTTCTCTATATCGTTATATACTTCTAATATTTTATCGCCAGCCTTGACTGCTATGTCATGGACTTGCTCTATTAATGCACTTATCTCTTGAGTATTCATATATCTATAATTATAACTTAATGCAATGATAATTAATCTTTCTTTTTAAGGATGGCTTTTTGGTAGACTTGTATGGGGTAAGTTTTCACCTTAGGTATGGTGTCTTGACCTATAATCTCACCTCCTGTGATATTCTGGTGATCTACATTAGTGATAAAGAATTGAGCTATTATAGCATCTCCTACATGCTCATAGTCTATGATTAGGTCATTCTGCATGACAGAGAATCGACTTATAAAGTGCCGATCGATCAGATAAGCATCGAGCTCTATGCTGTTGTACTCATTGATTCTATATAATCCTCTATCAGTGTTGATGACCTCCAGGCCATATCTTCTGACATCTTTATTATCATATATGACTGTCCAGGGGAAGTAACCTTCGGCATCAGGGTAGCTTATGATAAGCTCCATATTGACCGTATTAGTATCTTGATTAGTACTGTATATATTAAGTTGTCCCTCGTAGCTACCTATCCAATCCAAGGGAAAGTTAATAGCCATATCCTTAACTTCTGCGTTGGTAGCCACATTTTTTTTCGTAGAGCAGCCGATAAGAAGAAATAAGCTTACGCAAATAATAAGGGGGTTTACATTATACATAGATACCTAAGTTTGTATATTTAACTTATGACTACTAATCGTTATATGTACACATTGTTCTATCAAGGTTTGCTATTGTTTTTGTTTCTAACGGTAGCCGAAAGTACAATTATTGCTCAATCTTATTTCCAACAGAAGACTGACTATAATATCTCAGCCACTTTAGATACAATAGATCAAACGCTCAAGGGTGATATCATATTGAGTTATACTAACAATTCTCCAGATGATCTCAGCCAAATTTATTTTCACGTGTGGTGGAATGCTTACTCAGATAAGCGATCTGCTTATGCAGAGCAAGGGCTTGAGATAGGTAGCCGCGATTTTTTCTTTGCAGATGATGAATATATGGGTGGCTACTCGGATTTAGAATTTACTTACTTAGACCAGAAAGTAGAATATAGAGCTTATGAGATAGACGGTAGAGTACATTCTGATATCATAGTCATAGACTTACCACAAGCTATTATAGCCAACTCTACAGCGGAATTTCGTATCCAATTTCAGAGTGATATACCATATGCATTTTCGAGAGCAGGATATAGAGATGATCTGTATCGTATGACACAATGGTATCCTAAGCCTGCAGTCTATGATATGGAAGGATGGCATCCGATGCCTTATCTTGAGATGGGGGAGTACTATTCAGAATTCGGAGATTATGATATAGAATTGCATATACCTGCGAGCCACTCTATCGCATGTACGGGTACCGTTGATGAAAGTAGAACAGAATATAGCAGCTCTGGTAAGTTGCTATATATTAGCGCTGAGAACGTCATAGATTTTGCATGGTTCTCGAGTGAGAATTATATTCCCTACAGAGAAAATGTCATGATAGATGGGACGTCTGTAGCGGTTAATATATTCGTAGAAGAAGATAATGAGATGTGGAGCGATATGATGACTTTCGCCAAGAGGTCTATAGAGTTCTACTCAGAAGAAGTCGGTCCATATCCTTATCCTCAAGTGACTATCGTCGCAGAAAGTTCAGGTAATGGCAGTGGTATGGAATATCCTATGATTACATTAATAGATTCTGATAATGACATTTCTTTGATTGACCATTTAGTTGCTCACGAGATAGGGCATAATTGGTTCCAAGCTATACTGGCGAGTGATGAGCGGGCTTACACGTGGATGGATGAAGGTATCAACTCATACTATGAGCAGAAGTACACTGCTCTATATCATGATCATGGAACCTATGATGATGTACCGAGTCTATGGGATAATAAGAGTAGAGATTATTCTCTTCTACAAGCTGGCATCATTGCACTAGAAAGATCTAATAGATCATTGCCTATCAATCTACATTCAGAAGAGTTTGATCTCATTAATTATGTCTCCATGAATTATGAGAAGATGGCATGGTCATATAAATACTTAGCCTATTACTTAGGAGAAGAAATATTTAAAAAATCTATACAGACTTACTATCAAGAGTGGCAATTTCGACATCCTGCACCTAATGATTTTCAGGCTGTTATGGAGAGGGTTTCTGGTAAGGATCTTAATTGGTTTTTTGATGATTATATCAATAGTGATGTGCCTGTAGATATAGCTATCTCCAAAGTAAAAAATAATGGCAATAATATAGAAGTTGTCATAGCAAACAAAGGCTCATTTCAATTGCCATATGAGATAACAGCATATGCTAAGGATGGTCAATTGCTTTATCAAGAGTGGTATGAAAGTCCAATACCGTATGAAAAATCAACAATAAGTATTCCAGTCATAGATGCCCATAAGATAGTTGTCAATGGAGAGTCATCATTCGTAGATGTGGATTATGCAGATAATGTCAAGTATGTTAAGAGGCCTTTATTAGGCAAGCCACTTAGAGTTAATTTTCTGGGAGGTCTTGAGGATAATTCTGTCCATGATATAAATATTTTGCCATTAATATTAGCTAATGAATATGATGGTATAATGCTAGGTGGAGTGCTTACTAATTCTATATTTCCGATCAAAAATACAAGATGGTATGTAGCACCTAATTATGGTCTGGAATCAGGAAGAGTCTCAGGTAATTTCAAAATCGAAAAAGACTTTCTTTTACACAATAAGACTGCAAGAAAATATTCGCTTGGCTTGTTTGGACAGACATTTTCTTATCGAAAATTCCAAGATCTTAATTTGGCTTATCGTAAGATCACACCTGACGTAAGCATTCATTTTTCTAAAGGGGTTTTTCATAATTCTTATCTGCAATATAAGCTTCATGTTATCAATCAAGATTTCTTAAACTTTGATGAAGAAGTCGCTATAGATAATAATTGGAGTGTGATACATCAGTTAAATTATAGTCGGCGAAATCGTAATCGATTATCTAAAAACAACTTGCTTGTACAGTTAGAATATGAGAATTATAAGAAGCCATTTGATGAGCAAGCTAGTTACTTAAAGCTATCCGTCACTAATGATAAGAGCATCTATTACAATAAGAATTCCCAATTTCATATCAGGCTATTCGGAGGCTATTTCATTCATAATTCTGAAAGAGAAAGTAGCGCCTTTTCTAATAATTTTTCCAAAGCATCTTTTGCATTAACATCACAAGGATTTACAGATCATCTCTTCGAAGAGCTCTATTTTGCTCGCTCAGGGAGGGGTAGTAATCAAGCCAGTTCTCAGGTGACTATTGCAGAAGGTGGATTTAAGAATACTTTCGGGTCAGGCTTCAAGACAGGTTTTAGTAACGATTATTTATTAGCTGCTAATTTTAAGGTAGACTTGCCTCTTAAGTTTTTAAGTCAGATAAAAGTTAGACCATATATGGATGTAGCTTACAGCAGTACCAAGGATGTAACCTCTGACCCACTAGAAGGGCGATTGCTATATAGTGGTGGTATTTCTCTTGAGATCTCTAATCTACTCGGAGTATATGTTCCACTTATTAATTCGACTGCATTAGATACTAATTATGGAGGTGATAAAATATGGAATCGTATAAGCTTTAGATACAACCTACAAGGGTTAAATCCATGGCAGATTCAGGATGATCCGGGTAGGCTTTTTTAATTATTTGTTTTGGAGGACATATAGGTGCAGTATTGTATCTCAGCCTTCATATTGACTAAGTGATAGATTATTTTAGCATTATGATAATAAAGAATAGCTACTTGTTTTCCTATACATTGATATTGATGCTTATGGTGTCATGTGATAGTTCTGAAGTAACAGAAATACCTCAGTCGCCCGAAGATCACTTATATCTGCAGAGGGCATATCCTCATGATGAGATCAATCAAGAATCTGTAAGAAAAGTCAGAAAAGAGGTACAAAGTATTATCAATCAGAAGCCATCCTTTGATAAGAATAATAATCCATGGATCTCTGAAGGACCTACGAATATAGGAGGTAGAGTTACAGATATTGCTCGGCATCCCATATCATCAGAGATATTCTATATGGGATGCTCTGTAGGCGGCATCTATAAGACGACTAACGGTGGCGATGATTGGACGCCTATATTCGATGATGTTATTTCTCCATCTATAGGAGACATAGCGATCAGTAAGTCTAATCCTAACATATTATATGTAGGTACTGGAGAAGCTAACGCATCAGCTACATCTGGTGCTTTTTTTGGCTCTGGTGTATATAGGACGGAGGATGCAGGAGTAACATGGTCACAAGCAGGATTAGGATTAAGTAATCACATAGGTAGACTCGTGGTCAATGATTTTGATCCTAACATCGTGGTAGCAGCTGCGACGGGTAAGCTGTATGGAAAGTGTCCTAATAGAGGTGTCTATAAGACAATTGATGGAGGTCAGAATTGGGAGCAGTTACTTTTCGTAAGTGATAGTACATCATGTATAGATGTAGCAGTCCATCCTCTCAATCATAACATCATATATGCCGCTATGTGGGAGCGTACACGCCAGCCTTGGATCCGTGATTATGCAGGCCCTACTTCTGGCATATACAGAACTGTAGATGGAGGCGCTAACTGGACCAGAATAGAGAATGGCCTGCCAGATAATATCGACTCACGCGGACGTATAGGCCTATCACTCTGTGCTTCTGACCCCGATGTACTATATGCTACTATAACGGATGATGAGATTAGCAATGTTTTTCTCGGTGTCTATAGAACAGATAATCAAGGTGAATTATGGTATAATGTATCCAGTGATTTGCCAGCGAATACCTTCAGTGGATTTGGTTGGTTTTTTGGTAACATAAGATGTAATCCTACAGATATAGATGAGGCTTTTGTTTTAGGCCTTAACGCATTTAAAAAAGATTCTGGACAAGATGATTGGACACAGTTACAGAACATGCACGTAGATATGCATGCGTTAGAGTTTTTCTTAGAAGATACAGATGATATTCTCATAGGTAATGATGGCGGTTTATATAGATCTTTAGATGGTGGTGTTACTTTTGATTTTATAGGAAATGTGCCTAATACTCAGTTTTATAATATAGAGATGGACTTCCAGAAGCCAGAGAGAATATTCGGTGGTACTCAGGATAATAATACCATAGGTACATTCTCAGGAGATAATAATGATTACGAGAGACTATTAGGTGGTGATGGTTTTCATGTCAATGTGGATCCTCGTGATAGTGATGTGATATATGCAGAGTTTCAGTTTGGTGGCTTACGTAAGAGTACTGATGGGGGACAATCTTTTCGGGATGCAAGAGAGGGTATAAATGAAGATGATAGAAATAATTGGAATACGCCAGTGATCATATCTCCAGAGAATCCTGATGTATTATACTACGGGACACAGATACTCTATCAGTCTAATGACGGAGCAGAGAATTGGATTGGGATAAGCCCAGATTTGACCAAAGGCCAGCACCCGTCGGGTAGCGGCAGTTTTGGTACATTGACTACAATAGCACCTTCTTACACTAATCCTAATGTAATATATACAGGTAGTGATGACGGTACTATATCTGTAACAAGAAGTGGTGGATTCCAGTGGGATAATATCAGTGCTGATACACCGCAGAGATATGTGACTAAGATCAGTGTCAATCCAGCAGCTGATAACGAAGCAATAGTTACATTCTCAGGGTATAGATACCTTGATTATCAGCCACATATTATGATGACTACAGATTATGGAGCGTCATGGATAGATATATCCAGTAACTTGCCAGGATTCCCAATTAATGATATAGAGTATGATCCTATAGATCAAGATGTTCTATATGTAGCCACAGATATGGGGGTATGGACATCAGTCAACAAAGGACTGGAGTGGAATCCCTTAGGGACAGAGTTAGTCCCCACAATAGTCAATGATATTAAAATTCATGCGCCTACCTATACGATGATAGCGGGTACCTTTGGTAGATCCATATATAGTATAGATCTCAATACGCTATCTTCTACAAGTAATAATATTGATACGGAAGAATTTATTCTATACCCTAATCCTGTTGCTACTAATACAGCAGTCACTGTAGATACAGATTATGAAACATTCGTCATAGAAATCTCAGATATGAATGGTAGAAGGATAGCTAAGATTGAGAACCAAAAGACATTCCATGTAGATGTAGCACCAGGAACTTATGCAGTACAGATTACCTCAGGTAATCAATCTAAAGTTCAAATGCTCGTTGTACAATAGATCTTTGAGATACATAATATTGCGGCTTACGTTAATTTTTTAAGACTGTATTCTTAATTAGCTAATTTTACGTATTGATTTTATTTCTAATATCACAAAAATGAAT
>CALLAG010000338.1 GCA_938002705.1 uncultured Saprospiraceae bacterium
CACATTTGACTATAGATTATATGAGTGGGAAGTAGAGATTACCTACCTTATAATCAACAACATAAATGAATCCAGGTCTAATTAGAACCAAGACGCATTCTTAAAGATTTTCAATTATTATTTTTTCTATCATTTCTTGACCAGAATCTAAATCTTGAATTTTTAAAATGTACGTACCAAAAGGAATATTATCTATTTCTAATTTAGACTGATTTTTAGCAACATGAATTATTTTTCCTTCCATAGTTAGGATTAATGATTTATAATTCAAATTTCCTCTAACTGAAATGTTTATAATATCATTTGCAGGATTTGGGTATATATTGATTGTAGAATTAAAAAAGTTATGTACAGAAGACAGTAGATCCATTCCATCACAATCTTCATCAATTCCATTATTAGGAATTTCTACTGCGCTAGGATTAATATCAGGATTGTTGTCATCACAATCATCCACCAATAAAAACCCATCTTGATCAATGTCATCGTCAAATGTATTAGGATTACAATCATCATCTAAGTCATTATAAGGAATTTCCATAGATCCAGGGTTTACATTGGGATTATCATCATCACAATCAACACTTACATCAAAACCATCATTATCATTATCTTCCAATTGAACTTCAAATATTAGTAATTCATTTGTTTCACCATTTTCAGTTTGTCCCCCAGCGACGAACAAATATTGATCAGTATTAATCATACTAACTTTCTGTCTTCCTTCATTTAGAGTAATGTTTTGCCAAGTATTTTGTGTTAGGTTATATTCATATAGATTTTCAAATCCTGTTGATCCTCCTCCCAGTATAATTTTGTCACCTATAACACCACCCGAAATGTGCTTTAATGATATTGTATTCTCTAATTGATATGATTCCACTTCATTAGTGATTAGATCAACAATAATTGCATCTGCTATATCATCACCGGCTATTACAAGTTTGTCTTTGGATGTAATCATGAACGCTAAATCGCTCATTACTCCTATATTAATCACTTCAGACGTCTTTTGTAACCTATCAAAAATTTCTACTTCTCTACTCCTATCACCAAAACCACCATGAATTAATATTTTATCCTTATAAAATAAAGCACTTGGAGATCTTCTTGCAGTAACAAGACTTGATGACTCCCAAGTCATAGTTGACAAATTCAAAATCTCTATATTATTAACTTTTGTATTACCCACTTTCCCACCAATGCAATATATGAATTCTTCGTCTTGTATAACTTTAAAATCTCTGTGTGGAAAGGGAGAGGATTCAGATCTCCATTCTTTTGTTTCAATATTAAATACATATAAACTATCTAAATCGTTATCATCGAATAAATAAACTTCATTTCCAATTATATAGCCATCGTCTGCGTCTCTTATTAATTCATACTTTCCCTCTATCCATTCTAAGTTTTCATTGTCAAAAATGAAATATTCTCGTAGGCCAGTATTAACTCCAAATAAATCAAAAAAGAAAGCATATCTATCATTTGAAAGAATTTGCGCTCCTGTCATTCCGTCTGAACTATAGTCTTCAGACGTTATTTCTAAATTAGAAAGATTAAGATAGTCAACAGTATTATCACCTCTATCTCCGCCTACGAATAATATTTTATCGTCGAATTTAACAGTTGAAATATTGTATCTAGCTTCAGATAGTTCCTTTGTAGTATATTGAGAATAAACTAAAGACATCTGAAAAAACAAGACTAAGAATAATGAAATTTTCATTTTAATAATTTTAATGCAAACTACAAGATTTAAATCATATTTAATTCATTTAAACAATGATCCTACTTTTATCTCTTCAACTAAAAAAGGCAAATACGCCAGTACAAACAAAAACAATCCCAACAACTGCACAGACAACAAATAATAAGGCCACTCCCCCATATATGATAACAGAGTCGTCACTGGAGGCTTACGCATCGTGTACATGTAGTTAGAGTCCAATAAGTAATTGACGATAAGGGAAAAGATGACATAGACATTAGCAATCCAGAAGGCATTCCATATATCCCTCTTCTTCATTCTGATACCTAAGACAATCACATAATATAGTGGAATCAAAACCAAAAACCCGTGCATCATCCAATAAGAAAAATATCCATAGTGAGGAAATCCAAATTCTATGTCAGGGGTGATATTAGCATTTAGGGTACCTACGATAATCCAGAAGTAGATAACTCCCATCCAGAATCTATTCTTCGTCAGAATAATAATAGGCGCCATGAATGCAAGAATACGGCAGATATGCACAGGTAAGTCTTCCTTAAGGAGAAACGAGCCATCATATAACACTCCTATCAACATCACGATATAACCCAATAACGGAATCAGACTCAGTAAAAACAAGAATCGCCACTGTTGGCTTAGGTTTAATAATTTCTTAGCAGTGTACATAGATGCAAATCCTACAATTGCAATTATCAGTATAGGATAATAATGTTGTGTAGAGAAAGCATTAAATTCACCTTCTTGATATAGAAAAGCTAAGTCCATCTATTGTAGAAGTTAGTTTTTTTCTAAATTACAAGAATCTTGTATTAATATTCGACATTCATCAATAAACATAAATAAATATGAAATCTCTTTTTTCTGCAATCCTTATTTTCAGTTTCTTAAATGTGTCCACAGCTGGAGAAGGTATGTGGATTCCGCTACTCCTCAAGAGTCTCAACGAAGCAGAAATGCAACAAATGGGAATGAAGTTAACTGCTGAAGATATCTATAGTGTCAATAAAGGCTCACTCAAAGATGCTATCGTCCATTTCGGTGGATTCTGTACAGCAGAGATTATCTCATCACAAGGACTATTATTAACTAATCATCACTGTGGTTACGGACAGATACAGTCTCACTCTTCTATAGATAATAACTTACTAAAGAACGGTTTCTGGGCATCAGATCTCAATGCAGAATTAGCCAATCCTGGATTATTCGCCACATTGATAGATGAGATTATCGACGTATCAGATCAGGTACTTTCTGGTGTAGACGATAAGATGAGCGTCAAAGAAAGACAATCAACAATAGATAAGAATATAGATATGATGAGAAAGGAAAGAAAGTTAAAACCCTTCCAAGATATCATCATCAGACCATTCTTTCATGGTAATCAATATTTTGCATTCATTACCACAACGTATAATGATGTCAGACTTGTAGGTACACCGCCTGAGTCTATAGGAAAATTTGGTTCTGATACTGACAACTGGGTATGGCCGAGACATACTGGTGACTTCTCTCTATTCAGAATCTATGCTGGACCTAATAATGAGCCGGCAGAATATTCAGAAAACAACAAACCTTACGAGCCTAAGCACCACCTTCCTATATCACTTGACGGTGTATCAGAGGGAGACTTTACGATGGTGTTTGGATTTCCTGGTAGCACACAACAATACCTTCCAGCTGTTGCTGTAGAGCAGATCGTAGATGTCCTTAATCCTGCTAAGATCAGCATCAGAGAGAAGGCCCTCGGCATCATAGATAAGTATATGAGAAAAGATGAAGCTATCAAATTGCAATATGCTTCTAAGTTTGCAAGAGTTGCTAACTACTGGAAGAAGTGGATAGGTGAATCTCAAGGTATCACAAAAACTAAGGGTATAGAAAGAAAACAAAAACTGGAAGCTGAATTCCTTGCAGCACTACCGAAGAATAGTTCTTACTCTAACATCCTCACCGAGTTCGATAAATTATACAGCAAGCAAGAACCTTACGCTTATGTACGTGATTACTATAACGAAGTGGCTGGCCGTAACATAGAACTTATGAGAGTAGCAGGTATAGCCCAAAGGTTAGTCTCTGCCTATGAAAACGAAGGTGTAAGTGGTTATGATAACTTCAAAGGCCGTGTAAAACCATGGTTAGAGAATTTCTACAAAGACTACAGACCTGAGATCGACGCTGAAGTATTCGCAGCATTGACAGAGATGTATAAGGAGAATGTAAGCCAAGAGTTTATCCCCGCTTTTATGATGTCAGATTATCAGTCCACGACACTATTTGATAAATCTGTACTTGCACACAAAGACAAGATGATGGCCGTACTATCTGAAAAGCCAGAAGCTGCAGTAACACAACTCAAGGCAGATCCCATATATCTCATCGGTGAAGAATGGAAGGCACTCTATGATAATAAAGTTGCAAGGCCTTATAGCAGTACTAAATTTAGCATCGACTCCCTACAGAGACTCTATATGAAGGCACTCATGGAGACTTTCCCTAATAAGAGATTCTACCCTGATGCAAATAGTACCTTAAGAGTAACTTATGGCAAAATAGATGGCTACACACCTATGGATGCAGTAAGGTATACTCCTGTAACATACCTCGAAGGTGCTATGGAAAAATACAAACCAGGTGATTACGAATTTGATATGCCTACTAAGTTAGTAGACCTATACAATAAAAAAGACTACGGCGACTACGCTGATACTAACGGCAAACTACCAATATGCTTTATAGGCACTAATCATACAACAGGTGGCAACTCTGGTAGCCCAGCAATAGATGCTAACGGTAACCTAATAGGCCTCAACTTTGACAGAGCCTGGGAAGGGACGATGAGTGATTATAACTATGACAGTTCTATATGCCGTAACATCATGGTCGATGCGAGATACATACTTTTCTGCGTAGATAAATTAGCCGGAGCAGGGCACTTAGTGGATGAAATGACGCTTGTGCATCCAAAGAAATAAAATTGTCTGAATCTTGATTTGTAGGATTAGTGGATGACATGATACTAACATCCACAAAATCAAGATTCAGACAAATAAGCGGCAGAATCTTGATTTACAGGATTTTAGGATGACATGATAGGACATATTTCCATAACTAAATCTATCAAAAATGAAAGCTTCAGATTTTGATGATCTGACATATAAGATAAATGGCTGTGCTATGAAAGTGCACAACACCCTTGGCAATGGTTTTCAAGAAGTCATTTATCAAAGATGTTTAGAAATCGAATTTGCAGAAGCTGGTATAGATTATCTAAGGGAACAAGATCAGTCTATCTACTATAATGGAAATGAAGTCGGTACTAGAAGGGCAGATTTTATCGTTGAGGATTTTGTAGTCGTTGAATTGAAAGCTCTTATAAATTTAGAAAAAGTCCATCTGGCTCAAACCAAAAATTATGTGGTCGCTTATGACAAGCCTATAGGTCTACTATTGAATTTTGGCTCTGAAAGTCTACAAATAAAAAAAGTATTTAATAATAAATATTTTCCCATCATAAAGAAAATATAATTGCAGTCTGAATCTTGATCTACGGAGTTAGTGGATGGTAGGATGTAGGATGAAGGTTGTGAATCACTCACCTACACAATCAAGAAATCTTCAAATCCACAAAATCAAGATTCAGACAAATAAGCGGCAGAATCTTGATTTTCAAGATTTAAGGATGATATGATAGGTAAGATAAATAGCTACGCTATGAAAGTACATAACACCCTTGGCAATAAATTAAGTCTGAATCTTCGTCTACAGAGTTAGTAGATGACAGAATATAGCTTATAGGTTGTGAATCACTCACCTCCTCAATCAAGAAATCTATAAATCCACAAAATCTTGATTCAGACAAATAAGCGGCAGAATCTTGATTTTCAGGATTTTCGGATGTAGGATAGGTAAGATATTTAGCTGCGCTATGAAAGTACATAACACCCTTGGCAATAAATTAAGTCTGAATCTTCATCTACGGAATTGGGGATGACAGGATGTAGGATGTAGGATGTAGGATGAAGGTTGTGAATCACTCACCTACACAATCAAGAAATCTTCAAATCCACAAAATCAAGATTCAGA
>CALLAG010000339.1 GCA_938002705.1 uncultured Saprospiraceae bacterium
TCCATTAACCGTAACATCCTCAAAAAAAATCTTTGTCCCAGGTGTCAAATAACCGTCATTGAATAATTTCTTACTGACTTTATTGTTATCTAATGAGAGTTCTTGTACTTGAGGATCTTTACCGACTGGAACAACAATCACTTCCAATGACCATGATCTAATGCTCTTACATTTATCAGTATAGAATGAGGCAAAGTCAATTTCCCCTTTCAAAGACTCTTTGATAAGTTCTGTTGTCCATTGACGTTCTGCCTTGAGGTTTAGATTATTCCAAAACATCATATAACATCGATCTCCTTCAATATCGTTAGCATCATTGGTATCATCCGGGATGGGACCTTCCTCTATCACTCGTCTTTTTACTGTCACAGTCTCTTCATACGTATCAGCATCGATTACTGTAAGTGTATCCATAATATACTTTTCATATTTTACAGTTCTCTCATAAGTATCATAATCAAATACCGTAATTGTATCTATCTCATAAGGTATCGTATCCAATAGTATGGATTGATTATCTGAGTAATTGATAACGACTCTATACGTATCAAATGCATAGATATGCAATCCGAAAAACAGTATAGGTAAGATGAGTGCATATCTCCACTTGCGTTCTGTGAGGCTATCTATCTTCTGTAACATAATGATTCTATTTTTTAGTTTGTATGAGAAGTTGTTGACGTATATGAGATTACTTTGCTCGTACGAAATATCACTAAGGAATAATTGGCGTCATTAGACACTATACTACTCTATTGTTAATACAGTTCCACTTAACTCTATATCTCCATTGACTACAAATTTCTCTATGAAAATTTTTGTTCCTGACTCAAGATATCCATCCCCTTTAATCATTCCTTCTATTAACTTACTATTAGACATTGATATATCCTGAACTCTTGGGTCTGCCTTGAGTGGAACAATTATTATCCTTCCTGACCATGAGGTAACTTTTTCACATTCTTTCTTAATAGGTGTGATCTTAATTGATTTATTTCTGAACATCTTTCTCACCTCTTTTGGACTTACTGCAAAGCTTTGTCCTAATGCTCGATCACCCCATAGTAACACGTAACAATCATGAGCTCGTGGTATTATACTTACAGTTTCTGTATAAGTCTCCTTATCGAATACTATAATGGTATCACCGACTATCCTTTTACTGATCTCTACTGTCTCTTCATAAGTTTCGTAGTCAAAAATTGTAGTCGTATCTATTTCATACACATGTCTTATTTCTGGAATGGTATCGATAGTAGATATATTGTTATCATCATTAAGCATCACAGGATACGTATCGAATGCATACATATGCAATCCGAAAAACAGTATAGGTAAGATGAGTGCATATCTCCACTTGCGTTCTGTGAGGCTATCTATCTTCTGTAACATAATGATTCTATTTTTTAGTTTGTATGAAAAGTTGTTGACGTATATGAGATTACTTTGCTTATATGAAATGTCGCTGAGCAGTTGTGCATATTTGTATCTACCATTAATTTTAGATGCCTCGTCGTCGCAGATATATTCGTGATTAATTCTGATTGCTTTCTGACTTAGGTAGACAAATGGGTTAAACCATAAAACCGCTTTTACAATTTCGGATAAGATGAGATCGATACTATGGTACTGTCTTATATGAGTAAGTTCGTGCTGGATAACTTCAGGATGTAGGACAGTACCCTTAGGCTTGATTAGATATTTGAAGAAGCTGTATACTTTATCATTACTATTACCTTCTACAAGTGTGTAATTTTCTTGTATGCTCCTATTAGCGTTTTTTATTTGAGCAATTGTCTTCCACAGGTTATATGACAATCTTCCTAAAAAGAGTATAACGGTCAAAATATATATACCTAAAAACCAATCAAAATTACTTTGAGTAGCTACTACCCCATCAGCTATAATAGTCTCTGACACAGGTGTAATTATGTCCTGAATTGTATTCTCGATATAGACTGGATATACATCAAAACTCAAAAGCGGCAACGTAAGACTTACAGCGTACATAGCTAATAAGTAAAATCTATTCCAAACGAATGAAGGCAAATCTCTCAGCAATACATGATAAAAAGCATAAAGGACGCCTAAGCAGATGCTCGATTGTAGTAGGTAAGTGAATATTGGTGATATCATTTCTCTTTTTTAAATTTTTTAAGAATTTCCTGTATCTCCTTATGATCTACTTTCTCCTCTTCCATAAAGAATGACAAGAGCTGCTCCTTGGAATTACCAAAGAATGTACTCATCATATTATTATATATCGTCTTACGGTATGCCTTCTTAGAGATTAACGGAAAGTACTGATGCGACCTCCCATACTTTACATAGTCTACGAATTGCTCTTTCTCTAATTTTCTAATGGTAGACAAGAATGTATTATACGGCATTGGCTGCTTGAAGTGTGCCAATATTTCTTTTGGAAATCCCTTCTCGATAGTCCAGAGAATAGACATGATTTCTTCTTCTACTTTACTGAGTTTGATCATAGTACGATGATTAGATAATCAAATATAACGATATTTTCGTTATAATAACGAACTATTAGTTTAAGTTGTTGTGCTTGGATTTTTGTTTTATGCCGATGGTCCTTTAGTTTAGAGTTATAGAATTTTAGGATTCAGCTTAAGTACAGCATCTTACTGCAACTAATAGATTATATAGAAGAATGATTGGTAGTATCTATTAAAGCATTATATCGTCACTCATACAGTGCCAAAGCCTTACTTAAATGCGCCTTAATTCTACTTCTCAATTTTCTTGGTTTGATAACTTTAATTCCTGCTCCAAAACCTAATATCAATCTTTCGATCTCATAGTTGTGATGCACCTTAATAGATATAAGGATACTGCCATTATCATATCTTGTAACGAGTCTCTGAGAATGGTGAAATGGCTTTGTCAATACATAGGGTGCATTAGCTTTGTCTATTTCCATCTCTATACCTATCAGAGAAGAATCATTAAGTACGGTAACCCCATAAGTATCCTTATAATAAGTATTAGCATCAAAAGCCTCAATTGTATAATCAATTGATAGATCTAACTCAATGTTTTCTATTCTATCTAAGGCTAATGTCAGGATATTATCTGACCCTTCCTTTCTACCTACTACGAACCATCGATTATTATATTCTTTAAGGATGTATGCTAAGAATGTCAACTGATTAGATTTTCTGGATTTGAAAGATTGGTAATTAAGCTTGACAGCTATCCGCTTTAAGATAGCCTGATATAATGTATCAAGATGCTCGAGTCCCTTAAGATTATCATTCTTCTCCATGTGTATGATAGGTGTCAGACTCTTAGACTCACGATATATCTTATCCTCTAATTTCTGTATGATACCACTGAGCTCAGAGAATAGCGAGAAGTCTTTAAACTGACTAAGCATCTCAACTGACTCTGTCAGAATGTCCATATCTATTCCTGTAATTGGAATCTCAGTAATTGTATAGTCTTCACTTTCATAAGTGTAGTACTTTCTCTCATAAGTGATGATAGGCGCATTATAGCCCAGCTTATTACTACGCATCATTTGGATATCCAGTTGTACAGTTCTCTTACTGACATTGGTATCTTTACCTTCATACTCGTATAAGGCGTCAGAGCAGGCATCTATTAGATCATTTAGAGTCCACTTTCTGGATCTATTTTGTAGACATTTATCTATAGTCCTGTATCTTATGAGAGCATTTTTATTAGTCGCCATATTAGATTATTAATGATCAAATAAAACTACGCAAAATAATTGCGTAGCAACAATTCATATTTGTACTATAATTAATACACTATGAAAATTACTGGAAAGCACTTAATAGAAATGGGTTACCGACAGGGCCAATGGTTTAAGCAAGCACTTAAGGATGCTAATGCACAGAGGTTAGTAGGAGAAGAACTGAGGTCATTCTTAGATGCAAGAGCTCCACAGATTATAGATCCTCACTCTGAGCCTGTACAATATCATCTTAACATCAGAGCTGAGAATGAAGAAGAAGCAGCCAATGTGGAATCAGTCAAAAATACGATGCATGGCCTGATGAAAACTCCAACGGTCATCAATGGTGCCGTGATGCCTGATGCATGTCCTACTGGATCACCTGGACAGATACCTGTAGGTGGCATTGTTGTAACAAAAGATGCTATACATCCCGCTATGCATAGTGCTGATGTCTGCTGTTCTGTAATGATGACCTCCTTTGGTCATGTAGATCCTAAGTTAGTCTTAGATAAAGCGCAGCAGATCACACACTTCGGTGGCGGTGGTCGAGATGATCTATTTGATTTCCCTTATGAATTAGAAAAAGAAATTAAGTCTAACTACTATCTTAAGAGCAAACGCAGCTTAAATTTAGCTAAGACACATCTCGGTACACAAGGAGACGGTAATCATTTTCTCTATGTAGGACAATCAGAAGATACTGGCGAGACCATAATGGTTACTCACCATGGTAGTAGAGGTTTTGGTGCTAACTTGTATAAGCAAGGAATGCAAGCGGCAGAAAAATTCAGAAAAGAAATATCACCAGATACTCTAAAGTCAAATGCCTGGATTCCTTATTCTCATCCACAAGGACAAGAGTACTGGGAAGCACTTCAGATTGTAAGAGCATGGACTAAGCTTAACCATGAAGTAATCCATCAAGCTACTTGTGCTTCTATGAATGTAGATCCTCACAATAGATTCTGGAATGAGCATAACTTTGTATTCAGAGATGGTGATGAGTTCTATCATGCTAAAGGTGCCACACCACTTGATGACAGATTTGTCCCTGACTCTCAGGATGGACTACGCTTAGTTCCATTAAATATGAGTGAGCCTATCCTAATTGTCAAAGGTGAAACCACAGAAAATAATTTGGGTTTTGCGCCACATGGAGCAGGTAGAGATATCAGTCGTACAGCACATATCCGTAAGAAAGTAGGCAAAACAATTACTGAAGTCTTTATGGAAGAGACAGCTGGAATAGATGCAAGATTTTATTCAGGTCATATTGATATATCTGAGCTACCATCAGCTTATAAGAATGCTCAGAACGTTCAGGATCAGATGCAAGAGTTTGGCTTAGGTGAAGTGGTAGATAAGATATTACCTTATGGTTGTATAATGGCAGGAGACTGGCAGATAGATGCACCTTGGAGAAATAAAAGAAAACGCTAACTTTGCATTATTATGAAGATGTCTATACATATTACTATTCCTCCATCGATATTTCGATTACTGGATCAAGAACAACTGAGAAATCAGAAACGCATTTGCTATAGGTGTCATCTAATATGATGAAGTATATAAATACACTAATAATAAAGTAGAAGCGTTCAAGATTTTTTTTGAACGCTTTTTTTTT
>CALLAG010000340.1 GCA_938002705.1 uncultured Saprospiraceae bacterium
AAAGGTTTATTTTTAATGAATCAATTATGGAACCCACATAAGATTTCTGAATTGCATATTTAGATACATGTTTGTTTTTGTCTATAATAATATTGTCGTCAAAAAGGTTCTTAATATCCATGTTGGGTTCATTCTCCAACATTGTAGATAAATCCAAACTTGGGGTTTTATTTACAATTTCATTATCCTTTGAGCAGTATGCAAGAAATAAAGCAAATAAGAGGAATAGTAATAATTTTTTCATTTCGAGAATTTTTTAATTTGCTCTAATTATGATTTAAAAATAGATAAAAACCTAACTCAAAATTGGTATATCTTAAAATGAAATTTACTAATATATTTTTTCTACAATATGTGAGAGATATTTATCAAAGTTATAATCTACACCGAAGACTTCAACTTCTTCTTCAAAGCAAAAAGCTCATCTCGATATTGGGCTGCCGTAATAAAGTCTAATTCCTTCGCCGCCTTTTTCATTTTAGACTCTGTCTCCTTGCAGGCTCTCTCTATCTGATCTCTACTCATATAACCGACTATAGGATCAGCAGCAAGACTCGGCTCGTCTGGCTCTATGTATATCTGAGGACGGCCTCCTCTTATATCTAAAATGGACTTCTGAGCCATGATCTCTTCTTTAGTCTTACTGATCGTTGTAGGAGTAATTCCATGCTCCTCATTATAAGCCATCTGAATGACACGCCTACGGTTCGTCTCATCTATGGTCGCTTGCATACTACCAGTAATCTTATCTGCGTAGAATATAACCAATCCGTTAGAATTACGAGCTGCCCTTCCTGCAGTCTGAGTAAGAGATCTATTATTTCTTAAGAAGCCTTCCTTATCAGCATCAAGTATCGCGACTAATGAAGCTTCAGGAATATCGAGTCCTTCCCTCAGTAAGTTAACTCCTACTAATACATCAAACTCTCCTAATCTCAAATCTCTGATGATCTCTACCCTATCCAGTGTATCCACCTCCGAATGTATATAGCGTACTTTGATATTGAGTTTGACAAGATACTTAGTGAGTTCTTCTGCCATCCTCTTAGTCAATGTGGTGACGAGGATTCTCTCATCGAGCTTGATACGCTTATTCATTTCCTCAAGGAGATCATCTATCTGGTTAAGACTCGGACGGACTTCTATAGGCGGATCAAGTAGACCGGTAGGTCTGACGATCTGCTCTATCACATGTCCTTCTGTCTGCTCAAATTCGTAATCGCCTGGCGTAGCACTGACATAGATAATCTGATTAACTAATCCTTCGAATTCGCTAAAGTTCAGTGGCCTATTATCAAGGGCTGATGGTAGGCGAAATCCAAAATTGACAAGATTTAATTTTCTTGCTCTATCACCACCCCACATTCCCCTCACCTGTGGTAGTGTCACATGACTCTCATCTACGACGATAAGAAAATCATCAGGAAAATAATCAATGAGACAGAAAGGTCTATTGCCTGGCTTTCTTCTATCAAAGAATCGAGAGTAATTCTCTATCCCGTTACAGTAGCCTAACTCACGCATCATCTCCAGATCAAAAGTAACTCTCTCTTGTATACGCTTAGCTTCTATATATCTGCCTTCTGCCTCGAAAAATTGCTGATGATTATACAACTCATCTTCGATCTCTTTTATAATATTATTAAATCTATCACGTGGAGCGACATATAGATTAGCTGGAAATATGGCTGCAGAATCCAGATCCATAATCCGCTTACCAGTCTCTTGTTCCAGTTGCTCTATATTCTCTATATCATCACCGAAGAATGTAACACGATATGCATAATCTACATACGGCAAGTTTATATCTACCGTATCACCCTTTACACGAAAAGTACCTCTCTTAAAGTCAGTCTCAGTTCTGGAATATAATATCTCAACTAACTTATATAGAAACTGATTACGAGAGAATAATTGTCCTTTCTGTATCCTTATTATACCTGACTTATAGTCATCAGGATTACCCATACCAAAGATGCATGACACTGAAGCCACTATAATCACATCACGTCTGCCAGACAGCAACGAAGAGGTCGCTCTGAGTCGCAACTTATCGATCTCTTCATTAATAGACAGATCCTTCTCTATGTAGGTATCACTATGAGAGATATAGGCCTCTGGCTGGTAGTAATCGTAATAGGACACAAAGTACTCCACAGCATTATCAGGGAAGAATTCTTGAAACTCAGCATAGAGCTGAGCCGTCAAAGTTTTGTTATGGGTCAAGACCAATGTAGGTCTCTGTACCTCTTTCAAGACATTAGCGACTGTAAAAGTCTTACCAGATCCAGTCACTCCGAGAAGGACTTGTGATTTCTCGCCATTATTGACACCTTCTACCAACTGCTTGATAGCTTGGGGTTGATCCCCTGTGGGTTTATATTTAGATATAAGATCAAAAGCCATAAGTCTACAAAGATAAGACGATAAGAGTTAATACCATTTAAACATGAGAATGTTGTATTTATTTTAATATAATTTCCTGATCTCAGCATTGAAAATACTCGCCATAGCTACAACTATGACTGCGCTTTTCGCCTTGATATCAACAAATTCTTTTTTAAAATCTTATACAAGACCTTCAAATTTAAAATGGTATAATATATTCACGTCCTAATAACAAGAATATGACTAATAAGTTAAATTATAAAGACTATGGAAGCGGTGAGCCTGTAATTATCCTTCATGGCTTCTTAGGTATGCTGGATAACTGGCATAGCTTCGCCAAGAAACTATCAGAATCCTACAGAGTTATCACCATAGATCAGCGTAATCATGGTAAGTCATTTCATTCTGATGATTTCGATTATAATATTATGAGTGAAGACTTATATAGACTTATAGAAGAATTGGATCTTAATAATGTCAAGCTTATAGGACATTCTATGGGTGGTAAGACGGTCATGCAGTTCTTATCTAAATATAGGCCACAGGTAGCCAAAGCTGTTATCGTAGATATTGCTCCTAAGCAATATAATGGAGGCCATGAAGCCATATTAGAAGCATTATCATCGATGGACCTTTCTGCTATTAATAAGAGGTCAGATGCTCAGAATATCCTTATGGAAAAATTAGGCAATCTCGGTGTAGTCCACTTTCTTCTTAAAAACTTAACTCGAAACCCTGACCAATCTTTTGGATGGAAAGCTAATATTAAAGTGCTTCATGAAAAGTACTACGAGGTATCTTCTGAAATAAAATTTGATACGCCATGTGATGTGCCAAGCCTATTCGTCAAAGGCTCTAAATCTAATTATATCACAGATGATGACCGATCAGATATCGAGGCCGCATTTAGACATTCTGAAATCATCGAAATAGAAGGCGCTGGTCATTGGGTACATGCTGAGAAGCCGGTGGAGTTATTAGAAGTTGTTGGTTCTTTTTTTGGCAACTAAAAAAGAGGATTTACACATAAGGACTTCTTAAAGAACTGTGTATTTTTCTCAATTCTAAGAGTAAGGGAAATAAGGATATTTATTCAGTACATGTAGGCAATGACACTACCGTGTCATTGCCTATATTCTCTGCATTACTCAAGACTTAAGATATTCTCTTATTCCATAACTTGCTAATACTCCCTCACCTGTAGCAGCCGCCACTTGGGCTATAGCGCCTTCCCTAAGGTCTCCTGCAGCAAATATCCCAGGCACAGAAGTTTCTGCCAGTCCTTTGGTTTTTACAAAGCCCCTTTCATTAAGCTCTATCACTTCTTTGAATGCATTAGTATTTGGAATAAGACCAATAAAGATGAAAGCTCCGTCTGCAGGTATGACCTCTTCTACATTAGTTACATTGTCTCTCACTTTTATACCTTCAAATTTTCCTTTTGAGTCCGATACAAATTCAACAGAAGTTTTATTCATATGGGTAGAGATATTATCTATCTCAGACAGTTTTTCGATGTAAGTTTCTGATGCTGAAAATTCAGGCATTATATTGACAATCTTTACACTTTTGACAAATCCTGAAAGGAAAATGCCTTCTTCTAAAGCAGAGTTTCCACCACCTACTACTACAATATCTCTGTCCCTGTAAAATGCTCCATCGCAAGTAGCACAAAAATGCACGCCACTACCGATTAGTTCTTGTTCTCCAGGAATATTAAGTTTACGATAAGTAGACCCAGTCGATAATACAACAGACTTAGCCTGATACGTACTTGTCTTAGTCGCAACATCAAAAAGGTTATCATTCTTTACAATAGACACAACTTCTTCACCTGTTTTTATAGTCGCCCCATAGACTCTCGCTTGCTCTTCCATTTTGTCCATCAATGCTGGACCTGATATAGAAGTAAATCCTGGATAGTTTTCGATTTTCTCAGTAAGAAAAGCATTCCCACCAATTGTCTTTTTTTCAAGAATGAGTGTGTCGAATCTATCTCTCTGAGCATAAATAGACGTCGTTAATCCAGCTGCCCCACCACCGATGATTATTGTATCATATACTTTTTCTTCTTTTACAGCGTCAATATTCAATGCTTGTCTAAGTTCTTCGTTCTCTGGCTCTACTAATACTATATCATCATTGATGATTATAGTAGGAATTTTTCTTTTACCGTTGTTTAATTCTTTAATCATAGGAATCGCCCACTTGTTCTCCTCTTTATCTATTTCTATATATTGAAAATTGATCTTGTTATCTGTCAAGAACGCTTTTGACTTTCTACAATCTGGACACCAGTCAGCACCATATAGTACTATACGATAACCATCATTGATTCCTAATACAGCTGATAATTTAGCATTATCAGGATTAGTGAGGCTTTTACCGTCGATGATTAGAGTTGGGATTATTCTTTTTCCATTATTGATGTTTTCTACCTTTTTAGTCGCTTCTTTATTCAGATCTACATCTATGTGATCATAGCTAATGTTATTCTCTTTTAGGAAAGCTTTGGCTCTTCTGCAATCAGGACACCAATCAGCTCCGTACATTGTTATATTATTCATTTTGCTTTTCTTTTTTTTTGTAAAGTTTGTTATTTAAAAATACTTAAGAAGTAGGTTCATTAATAATTATTAATGAACCTACTTTCAAAATAAATCATAAGCTAATTTTTATTCACACCTGTTGGATTATTATTTATAGAATCATTATCCATTGGGTATATAAAATTATAAAAAAGCCTAATACTTACCTTGTCTCTGCTTTGTGTAAACCTACCACTATTAACACTGCTATTCCATTAACTAAATAGTAGAAAAAGTCTAAGCCGTGAAAGTCTAAGACAAAGGGCAGAATGACAAAAGTTAGCCCGACTATAAAGTCTATAATGAGATGTACCTTATAACTTACAAGTTTAAAAACGCCAGTCTGATGATCTGTAATAAGTGTTAATATTAAAGCAGCGATACCTGTAACAACTGAAGCATAAAATGCTATTACATTAGTCTCTCCGAGACCTAAGATGAAAGGTAGTATGATCAAAGTCAATGCTACTGGATAATCTATAAAAGCATGAATTTTTTTAGTTATGAATTTCATGATAAGTGTATTTATATTTTTAGTGAAAATTATTTTGATAAAACGCAAGGCATTAAAGTGCCTCTGCTGCTGGAAAGTCTACGGCTACTTCTGTAGTCCTGTGCAAGTAATTAGTAATTGTTATTTCTCCTACCTGATTGATAACATCCATAAGATTTTCCTTAGTCCATCCTGCTGCAAAGAATGCGCTAAGAATTTCGCTATTAGTTGCACCTCTGTTTTCAGATATGTTTCTTGACAACTGAGCTAAGGTATCTAACTTAGGTTCGAATGTAGCCCTACCCGATCTGATCTCTTTGATCTGTTCTGCATTAAATCCATTCATACTTGCAATTGCAGTATGTGCAGATAAGCAATATTGGCATTGATTTAATTCACTAACTGCAAGGTTTATCACTTCTTTTTCCTTAGTCTTAAGTGATGATTTAGAATTTGCAAAATCAAGGAAGTTCTTAAGTGCATTATCGCTCGTCGCCATTGTAGCATAGATGTTAGGTACAAAGCCTACTGCTTTCTGTAGACTGTCGAAGATTTTCTGATTTTCAGCACTTACTTCATTTCTTGTTGGAACATTAAAATTTGTCATTGTTTATTTTTTTTTAAATTATAAAGTGGGAGATATTTCCCTTTTGTTGACAATACAAATATGGGGGCAATTCAAGGGGTATTATACGCCAAGACTTCCTGTAGAATTATACATTTTTCCCCAATTAAATTATTTTGCCTTATTATGCAGTCATTCATAATTAGAGATACAAGAACTCGTCTATTATGGCAATTAATTTAGTACACTTTATATATTTTATAATGTGAGCAACAGCATCCTATAAATATTATATGATCTGATATTTCATATTATGAATATCAAAACCAGATATTATAGCATATGTAATTGCATACTATTCTGAGCTATAATTATATGGTAGAAGTCATTACTGAGTAAGACTGTTTTTCTCCTATTTTGCATACATAATAGAATAGCGTTATTATAAAAAATAACTGAAAAGTCTGAAATAGATGAGAATTATATAAAAGTGTATAGATGAATGAAAAAATTATTCCATTAGATGATAGACATTACGAATAAATCTAAGAACTTCGATATTTAAGGCTACAGTTATATAAATAAATATAGGAGGGTACTCCCTAATAATGAGTGATCAAAAATATAAATACTACAATAGAGATTTATCTTGGTTAAGATTCAATCATCGTGTACTGCAAGAAATGGAAGACGTCAGAAATCCCTTGATGGAACGTCTAAAATTTGCAGCGATTTTTTCTTCTAATCTTGACGAGTTCTTTGAAGTGAGAGTTGCAGAGATCAGAAGAATTAAATTTTTAGATAAGTCTTTGAGAAAAAAACTGATATCTAAACCTAATAAGTTATTACGAGCTATTAAAAACCAAATCCACCAATTAGAAAATCAATTCGAGAATAGCTTATTTAATAATCTTCTACCTCAATTAAGAGCACAAGGCTTTAACCTGCTGACGGTAGATGATTTTGACGAGGAAGTAAATAGTTTTTGTATTAATTATTACAAAGAAAAAATCAAGAATAACATAAAGTCCCAATCTGACTACGAGTCCAATGAAAGTCGTTTGTTTATAAAATCAGGAGAAGTATACTTAGTCGGTAAGGATAAGGGAACCATCATCATATACGAGCTGCCTACTGATCTACCGAGATTTATAGAATATAAGCGTAATACATTTTTGTTCTTAGATGATCTCATTAAAATAAACTTGGTCGATAAACATAAAGCTGAATTCTATAGTATCAAAGCAAGTCGGGACGCAGAGTTATACATCCAAGATGAGTACTCAGGAAACTTAAAAGAAAAAATCGAAACTGCACTGTCTAATAGAAATTCGGGTCAATTTTCTACAGCGATGATAGACAAAGATATGCCTGACGCTTATAAGAGCTTACTCTATACTGCATTAGACATTTCAGACATTGACATAGTCTTTGGTAGTCGCTATCAAAAACTTAAAGACATCTTCAAACTCTCATTTTCTGATGATGGGAATCATCAGATGAAAACGCTTATACCTATAAGGCGTAAATCATTAGCATGCTACAACTGCATCTTACATGCGATGAGAGAAAAAGATAGATTACTCTCTTTTCCTTATGAATCGTTCGAAGATATTATAAGATTTGTCAATGAAGCTGCAGTACACCCAGAGGTAACCGAAATAAAGGCAACTCTGTATAGGGTATCTAAGACATCAGCAGTAGCTAAGGGTTTAATGGATGCTATTAAAAATGGTAAACACGTTTGTGTATTTATAGAAACCAAGGCCAGATTTGATGAATCCAATAATATCTATTGGGGAGAGAAATTATCAAAGGCTGGAGCTAACGTCATCTATTCTTATCCTGGTATAAAAGTCCATTCTAAGATCATGTATATCAAAGCAAAAAAGATGGACGAAATTACAGAATATGCATATATAGGAACAGGTAACTTTAACGAAAACACTTCCAAGGTATATACCGATTTTGGATTAATGACCGCCAATAAAAAAATCACTACTGACATAAGACGAGTCTTCCAAATGTTAGAAAGGAAAATATTAGTACCGAAAGAAAAGAAGTTGTTAGTATCACCATTTACAACAAGAAAAAAGATCAAAGAAGGTATACTATCTGAAATAGAATTAGCCAATAATAAGAAACCAGCTTACATCATCTTCAAGATGAATAGTCTTCAGGATAGAAAAATGATAGACCTCTTATACAAAGCATCTACAGCTGGAGTAAAGGTAGAACTGATTATTAGAGGTATATGCTGCCTCATACCTGGTGTCAAAGGAATGAGTGAAAATATTCAAATAATATCCATAGTAGATCGATTCCTTGAGCATAGTAGAGTCTATATCTTCGGAAATGGTGGAAAAGAAAAAATGTATATCGGATCTGCAGACTTGATGACCAGAAATCTTGATAACAGAATAGAAGTCCTTACTCCCATACTGGATAGTGATATATATAAGGTACTAAGAGAGGTAATTAACCTACAACTGGATGACTCTATTAAGAGCCGTAGATTGGATAAAAACCAAATGAATAATTACATATCCAAAAAAGGAGAGTACTTAAATAGTAGCCAACATAAAATCTACTCATTCCTTAAGACAGTTAATAATGAATTATAATCGACCCTTACTTATAAGCGTCAAGTCAACAAGCTGCTTACATCATTACTATAACTGAATATTATAACTATCTGATGTAGTCAGCTTTGTTATGAATGAATGTTATGATTTAGCATTTAGTATCCAATCATGAGGTTTGTACCCAATCGCGGTTGATTTGGAGATAGG
>CALLAG010000341.1 GCA_938002705.1 uncultured Saprospiraceae bacterium
ATCAGGCTACATATATGCAGGAATCCCAGCTAAGAAATTAAAACTACTCGATGCAGCGACTGCCGAGCGATATATCAAGGGCACAGCAGAGCACTACGTCGAGTATGCTAAGGGATATCGGACGGTGTAGTTAGAATTCGATCCATCAGTGTATCGGAATTGATAATTAGGATAAATTGATGCAAAGGTGTCACTACTTTTAATCTAATAAACCATTTGAATTTTCCTTAAAATGGAAAAGTTTTTATAAACATTGGCCAAGTTTTATATTCCCAAAAACCCAAAAACCCAAAAACCCAAAAACCCTTTACACCCTTAAGCCCTTACACCCTTACACCCTACACCTTTACACCCTTACACCTTTACACCTTTACCCCCTTACACCCTTAAGCCCTTACTCCTTTGCACCCTTACACCTTTATTCCTTTACACCCTTAAAAAACCCTAACCCCCCTTTTTCAACAACACCCGATGTAACTCGTCCTTGAGCAACTTATCGAATATAATACCCCTATGATCCTGACCCTCTGATGTGATGAGATTGATATCTGGAAACTTAGATTTTAATTCTACGGCATACTTGTAATCAACGACCGGATCTTGAGTGCCATGGATTATTGAGGTAGGACTTCTGACAGTGCTCATATGATCTATGACTGGCAGTTTGATCCGCATAAGGAAATCTGGGAGAAACCAGGCAAATTGATTTTTGATATCAACAAGACTTGTAAATGGTGCTATCATAAATAGATGAGCTGGCTGATGTTTAGAAGCGACATAACTTGCCATTCCTGAACCTAAAGAATAGCCCATCAGATAGATGTCTTTCTCATCATACCTTGACATTAAGAACTGATAAGCTTGGTCTGCGTCGGGGAGTAGATCATTGTCTGACCATATTTTTCCTTCCGTCTTACCGTAACCTCTGTAGTCGGGTATGAATACATCATAGCCGATGTTCTGCACCATGCGAGATTGGTATATAGATCTGAAGATGTTGCCTTTGTTACCATGAAAATAAAGAATGACACCTTTGCTGGGTGTTTTTGATTTTATAAATAGACAATTCATGGTGAGATCATCATCTACTGGTATCTCCACCTCTATACCTTTTGTGAAGACCTCTTCCTCATATATCTTATGTGGTCTGAGGATAATCTTGTCTTGGAGTATGTAAGCCAATAGGCATACAATTACATATGTTCCGATGACGATTTTAAAGAACAACTTCATAATCACAAATGTAATGAATTGAACAAAGTATAACTGACCGAAATAAAATTGAACTCTGAGTTAAATTAGTTCATAATTAGTCCTAAAAATAAAGTACATTTAGTCATATAAATAAAACATTATGACAAATAATTACCTCGATTACGATACGCTTCAGTTTATACTTCATGAAGTATTCGATATGAATGGACTCGTGGACTTAGATTACTATAAAGACCATGACGCAGAATCTATGAATATGTTTCTCGAGGCGATAAGAGATTTGTCAGAGAAAGAACTCTATCCATACTTCGCAGAGATGGATGAGAAGCCAGCCGTTTTTGAGGACGGAAAAATTATCATACATCCTCAGATAGCTGTCATTAATCAGAAGCTAAGTGATGCAGGAATTATAGCTGGTCCAGTACCAGAAGAAGATGGCGGACTCCAGATGCCACATATGGCATATACTGCAGCGACATACATCATAGACTGTGCTAATAATCACGTGTCAGGATACACTGGTCTTACACTAGGAGCGGCGGAGCTTATCATGGAGTATGGCAGTGATATACTCAAAGGTATATATGTAGATAAGATGCTCTCAGGAGAGTGGGCTGGGACTATGTGTCTTACAGAACCACAGGCAGGCAGTTCCTTATCTGATATCACGACTTCAGCAACTCCAGATGCTGATGGTTCATATAAGATCAAAGGTCAGAAGATATTTATATCAGGAGGAGATCACGAGTATAGTGACAACTTTATACATCTTACACTGGCCCGTATAGAAGGAGCGCCAGCGGGCACTAAGGGCATCTCATTATTCGTCGTGCCAAAGAAAAGAATCAAAGAAGATCAATCATTAGAAAACAACGATGTCATCACAGCAGGTGACTTTCAGAAGATGGGGCAGAGAGGTTATTGTACGACACATCTTATATTCGGAGAACAAGATAACTGCAAAGGCTGGCTCGTAGGTGCTCCACATAAGGGACTGAACTATATGTTTCTGATGATGAACGCAGCGAGAATAGCTGTAGGAAGGGGAGCAGCTGCTATAGCTATGGCATCAAGTAGAGCAGCATTATTATATGCTCAGGACAGGAAGCAGGGTAGGCCGATAGCCAGCTCTGGCAAGAAAAACGTCCATCAAGAACCCGTTTCTATTATGGAACATGCTGATGTGAGAAGAATGCTCTTATCACAGAAAGTAATTGCAGAAGGCGCCTTAGCTATCGTCATGCAGACGAGTAAGTATTATGATCTTAAGAGAGCAAGTGAGTCAGATGCTGACAAGGAGAAGTATGGGATGCTACTAGAGATTATGACACCGATGGTCAAGACTTATCCAGCTGAGCTGGGTCAGCAAGTATGTTCTGATGGTATCCAAATATTGGGCGGATATGGATTTTGCTCAGAATATATACTGCAGCAATATGCTCGTGATATAAGAATCCATAGTCTCTATGAGGGGACGACGGGTATACAATCTCTGGATCTTCTTGCCAGGAAAGTAACGATGCAAGATGGTGCTGCATTAAAATTATTGATGAAAGAAATGATGTCCTCAATAGGAGGAGCAAAGGAGTATGAAGATTTAGTACCATATGCAACGAAATTAGAATCTAAATTAGGCTCTGTTCAGAAGGTCTTGTCACACCTATTACCTCATGCGATGAAGGGTGACTTCCAGAGATTTACAGCTGATGCTAATCTATTCATGGAGATGATGAGTCATATCACTATCGCCTGGTTATGGCTTAAGATAAGTATATCTGCAGCCGAAGGGATCAATAAGGGTGATAGTAGTAAGTTAGCTTTTTACGAAAGTAAAATCGAATGCATGAAGTTCTTCTACAAATATGAGCTTAGCAAAACAACATCATTAGAAGAGACTATAATGGATAGTGATGAGCTTACGCTTAAGGAGAACAGTAAGGTGCTTTTTTAATATAAAGCGTAATAGTAAGAGCATAACTAAAAGATCTGTCTTTACAGGAATAGTACTCTATTCTCTAATTCTGATATCTTCTGATGATGTCGAGCATAGTTTCAGTAGGAATAGGTTTAAATTTATGCTTCTCTACGACGGATATAAATTCATCCAGCATGGGCTTAGGAAAGCCTAACTTAAAGCCATAGTGATGTATCATATCCTTTTCTTCATCTGATACGATAGTGTCTATTTTCATGAGGAAGAGCATGTGATATAGGATATTCATTCTATCTCGCTCACTGGAGGGCACGTCGAAGTCTCCTTCTAATGGCTTATTAATAAGTTGTTCTACTCTTGAGTTATCGATACGTAACTGTTGGCCTACTTTTACAAGAAAACTCAACTCGAACTGATCAAAGAAATCATCTACGCGTGATAGTTTGATAAGAGTACTCAGCAGTTGTTCTGAAGACATATTGTTATTCTATGAGAAGATGATATCCCCTACGGAGATACGTTCTGACATTAATCCAGAAGGCAAAGATGAGATATATGATAAGCGGAGACCCCATCGTGATGAATGAAGTATAGATGAAATAGAGTCTCACTCGTGAGCTACTTATACCCATCTTGTAAGCGATGGAGCTGCACACACCGAAACTGGACTTCTCTACGATATCTCTTATTAATCGGATCATTATGCTAAATATAATGATCTTAATGTAATTGTACGAAGAGAGTTCCTATTTTATTTGTAAAAAAAATTCTGGATATAGGCTTAAGGCTGTAGAAATTTGACTACAGAAACAGTTATACCATTACATTACAGATGATGATGCAGTAGAGGATTAGGATCGATTAATCTATCACATCAGCGCCATAACTTTGGCTGGCTATCGTGAGATAGGCATCATTGACTTCTGGACTGTATACGGTGACATTAGGAATGGAATCCTGATAGGTATTAGGATTATAGATCTTATCAAAGCATAGAGAAAACCCTGCAAATCCAAGACATAAAATAACTGTCAGTAATAAGAGCTCTTTGAGACCTAACAATAATGTGAAAGGGACCTCTGCATCAAAACCATTGGGAGTGGCTTCATTTATTGGGAACATATGTATCGATTTTTAGTACGATAAAGATATGTTCTTATTTACATATTATAAAATATACTAAAGTATAAATTACTGATAATCTATTAATAAGCTATTTTTTAGTCGCTTTTAGTGTAAATGTATGTGGTAGGCTCATTCCTTGATGATCAAAAATGTATTCCTGTTCTGCCCTTCTACGACATTGATCAAATATGTCATAAGGGGAGTAGTCATATTCCTTGAACATCGTAATCTCCATGCCATTATCCATCAGTGATTGTAATATATCAGATATACTGTGCTGCCAGAAGTATTCTTTCATCTGTATAGGAGCATCGACATCAGCATAGGTGCCTTGCGTCTCTTCCATAATAGGCTCTCCAGTATTGAAGTAATTATAGGCAATCTTATCTTTTTCCCAATCAAATAGGAATATAACCGGATGAAATTCTGTCATATAGAATAATCCCCCTTTCGATAACCGCTGGGCAACTTGCTTAGCCCATAAGTTAAGATCTGGGAGCCATATGATAGTACCGTAACTGGTATAGACTACATCAAAAGTGCTTTTGATATGCTTATCTGTATCATAGACATTACAACAGATAAACTGAGATTGCATACCCAGCTGATCTCTGATAGATATAGCTTTCTCTATGGCTTTAGGAGCGAGATCTATAGCCGTACACCTGGCGCCTAATCGCTCAAGGCTCAGTGTATCTTGCCCGAAGTGACACTGTAGATGGAGTAGTGACTTATCTTTTAGGTCGGGAAGTTCTTCCAGCTCTATCTTTCTTAAGCTGGTAGCACCGTCAAGAAAAGACGGCATATCATAGAATGCACTATCTATATGGATATCTGTCTTAGCATTCCATAGTTTCTCATTGGCATCAAAATAGGCTTTGTATTGTTTCATAGTAATGGCTTACCTTTGAGGTAAAATTAATATAAATAATGGCTGAGGAAAAAAAGAAAAACTCAATGAACATTGAGTTACCAGAGGAGATAGCAGATGGAGTATATGCTAATCTTGCGATTATATCACATTCACAATCTGAATTTGTCGTAGATTTTATACGTATGGTACCTAATGTACCTAAGGCTAAGGTAAAGTCAAGAGTGATACTGACTCCACAACATGCTAAGAGATTATTACATGCACTCAATGACAACATTGTCAAATTCGAGAAGCAATTCGGTGCTATAAAAGAAGGTAAACAAGAGAAGATGAACTTCCCTATGAACTTTACGCCTACGGCACAGGCATAGTTAAGTATTGTATGCGGAAAAGAAACCGTCTTTGTATCCAGCTGATATGGGGATTTTATTTCCAGATATGCTGACTTGATTTCCTTCTACAAAGTCAATTTTATCAAGGTTGACGATGTAGGAACGATGTGTACGGATGAAGGTAGACTGATTTAATTTATCATAATTGGAGAGTCTATCCTTGACCGTATATGTTTTTTCTGTAGTATGGACTTTGACATAATCACCATAAGCTTCAAAATAGTGGATCGTCTTAAGTGATACTTTATATAGTCGTTTGTTCTCTTTGACAGTTATACTTCTTTCTATAATCTGAGTCTTTGCTCTACTATGGGTTTTATTTATCTTTTCTACAGATTTCAGAAATCTGTCAAATGATATAGGTTTTAATAAATAGTCAAAGGCATTGTATTCGAATGCCTCAACGGCATATTGAGGATAAGCTGTTGTAAATATTACTTTCTGATCATTCTCTAAACTTATAAGTAAATCCATTCCAGTTAGATCTGGCATATTTATATCCAGAAATATTATATCTACACTATTTTCTTTTAGGTAGTTTCTGACTTCTATTCCAGAATTGAATTCTCCTACTAATTCCAAATCAGAAAGCTGATTGATATAATTAATAATCAGTGCTCTTGCCAGAGGCTCATCGTCTACGACCACACATTTATGCCTCTTCATCAAGTTTTATTTCTAATTCTACACGATAATAGTTAGTTCCATTAGTTATGTTAAGCTTATGGAGCTCTGGATATAATATTGTGAGGCGTTCTTGAGCATTAGTTAATCCTAATCCGCCTACTAATTTAGAGTTGTTTTTACGTTTATTATTTTTACAATAAAGGTATAATTCTCTATGTTTCAATTCTATTCGGATATCTATTTCAGGATTATTCTTATTACAATGTTTAAAACAGTTCTCCACGAATGGAAGTAGTACTAATGGTGCAATAGTATAATCACTACTCATAGTGGGGATGTCTGTTGTAATATTATCTAAAGATTCCAATCTCAGTTTCTCTAAGCCGATATAATTGTCAATATATTCTAATTCTTGTACCAAGGGCACTCTTTCATTATCTGTATTATATAACATATATCTCAATGTATCAGATAGTCTGATAATACTTTCTCTTCCTTTTTCTATATCTGTACTTGTCATAGAATAAATGTTGTTAAGACTATTAAATAGAAGATGCGGATTAAGTTGAGATTTTAAGTGTGATAATTGGTTTGTCTTATACACCCTATCCAAGATCAGTTGCTCTTCTCTCACATAATGCCAGTCTATAGAGAGCTTAATGAGTACACTTATTATCAAATGTGCAAGAGTATAAAGCCCAACTTCCCATATTGAGGTCATACTTATCATGTAATAACCACTGAGAATATGAGGTGTTATTATGTCAAAAATTAAATAGTGGAGTGAGATGCCTAATGGAATTAGCAGAGAGGCTAAGCATATGTAGTGGAGGTATTTTTTCTGACTAAGAAAGTGTTCTATTATATATAGATTAATTTGAACTACGATAATAAGAGGAATCAGAAAACAAATCGTATATATGGTATGGACCATTCCACTATCATAATGAAATGTAAAAACTCCATACAAAGCTACAATCGAAATAATCCAAAATATGTAGATCCAATAATGTCGCATATTATAAGTCGATTTATTGATTAAGACGTAACTGTTGTCCATCGAGGAATAACTCATCTTTGTCACCATATTTGTGTAAGAATGCTCTTAGTTCTTCAGTGGTGGCGGTGATTATTATTCTACCTTTAACTTTTTCGTGTTTTATTCTTATTCTCTTTTCATTAATGAGTCTCTTAATATAATCATAGTTTATGGGTTTGATAATGAGTGATTTGTTCTTCAGTATCACCTTTGAGAAGGTATGACCATAAATAGTGTTTGGACTTTTATGGCGTACTTTAAAGTTTCTATTCAGTTGATCTTTGTAAGATTCTATACCCTTATAAGGTGAGCTGCCATTATATGTCCATGGATAAAAATCAGCATATAGCTGTCCATTGATCATAGTCAGATTGACAATCATTTTGTCATTATTTTTAGAAAATGGTGCCGCCGAAAAGATACCATTGATACTAGAGTAGTTTAGAGTATAGAAATTTCCCTTTTCAGATTTATATAATTCGTACCCTAATTTATTTATCAGACTGGTATCTAATAAATGATTGTTGACTTTGATCGAATACTCTTCAGAATTCTTGTATCGATATTCCATAGAGTCGTATCTCTCAAAATTCCATCTTTTAGAATATGCAGATTTGTTATAATCTGTACTATCTACCCATTCTCCTATTATTCTATCGTCTATAACCGAGGTCTTATCTGTACAAATAGAGTGTAATGAAGGTATGCTCTCTATAGCTAAAAATAACATTACTGGATAAACTAAATTCAATGCTCTCATATGTTTGCCTAATTGTGTTATTATAAATATCAGATTATAAAATTCAATTAGTTAAAAATATAGTTGAGATGGCGAATTTTGTCGGCGAATGATTAATTAAAAATTATTCGCTCGATAGAGATCAGTATTATACGTTCGCTATAGTTAAAACAAGCTACCCGCTTGTGCTGGTGGAACGATACCTAGATGCTCATAAGCTTTCTGTGTCGCTTCACGGCCTCGGGGTGTCCGCTGTATATAGCCTTCCATGATCAAGAATGGCTCATGGACTTCTTCGATGGTGCCAGGTTCTTCTCCCACAGAGGTAGCTATAGTAGTCAGACCTACTGGTCCACCTTTGAACTTTTCTATAATAGAAGACAGTATTCTATTGTCCATCTGGTCCAGTCCGCCATCATCTACATTAAGCGCCTCTAATCCATACTGCGCTATAGCAGCATCTATGATGCCATTGCCTTTTATCTGAGCAAAATCTCTGATACGTCGTAGAAGTGCATTAGCGATTCTAGGAGTACCACGACTTCTTCTTGCGATCTCATTGACACCTTGCTTAAGGATTTCTATATCTAATATGTCAGCACTTCTGACGATGATGCTCTCGAGTGTCTTGATATCATAATAATCTAAGTGGCAGTTGATGCCGAATCTTGCACGTAATGGAGATGTAAGTAGACCCATACGAGTCGTCGCTCCTACAAGTGTAAATGGATTAAGATCTATCTGAATACTTCTCGCTGCAGGTCCAGAATCTATCATGATATCTATACGATAATCTTCCATAGCAGAATAGAGGTATTCTTCTACTACACTATTAAGCCTATGTATCTCATCTATGAATAGGACATCACCCTCGGCAAGATTAGATAATAATCCTGCTAGATCGCCTGGCTTCTCGAGGACAGGTCCTGAAGTCAGCTTGAGTTGTGCCCCTAATTCGTTAGCGACGATATGAGATAATGTTGTCTTACCTAATCCTGGTGGGCCATGGAGGAGCACATGGTCAAGGGCTTCGCCTCTAAGCTTAGCTGCACCTATAAATACTTTTAGGTTTTCTACAATTTTTGGCTGACCCGAGAAGTCGTTGAGAGATTGCGGTCGCAATGCTTTCTCTAGCTGCTTTTCTTCGGGCGTATAATGCTCTTCTGTAGGGTCCAGATTCGGATTACTCATGCACCGAAGATATTAATAATAATGGACATATGTCAATGTCTTATTTGTAATTTAAGCTTAGATAAGTAAATGTAAAAAAGCCAGTTTATATAGCCGGCTCCAATCTACATCCACGGACAAAAGCGAAAATGGATATAAGCAATATAGACATAAGCTGTATATCTATATACGCAAATAAAAACGGGATGATGAAGCCAAACCTAATTAGGCCCCATCATACCCCAATATGGAAAATGGTCTATGTTGGTTAATAGCTGGCTTGTAATCTTAATCATTCAGTAAGTATATCTGTAGATTAATTACTGAGATGACATTGTTTCAATTGTAGATTTCTATTCATTAATTAATATGAAAGAAAACATGGGTTTATGATTGTTGTAGATTATAAGCCAACCGTATATAGACGCTATATATTAGAATTGCTTAGCCAATGATATCTCTGATTTTCTTGCTTTCGAGAATATGAGAGATTGGTTTTATGCAATTGATTTGTCCATATGTGTACCGATCATCCTTCGTGTTACCCCGTTCGTCATTTTTATTTGATTTTTTTCTTATTTGACTTTTCAATTAATCAGCAGAATAAATAAAATCACTATTTTAAGGTAACCTTTTTAGAGTAGATCACTCTATGGGGTATATTGACTAACCCTAAACGAAAAACAATTATGAGTAACCAACGAAAAAACAATCAAAAGAATAAAGGAAAAATTAGATCAGGTAAGGCACTTGGCAAGCCTGAAGGCGATCAGAAACATCCATTTACACAGAAAAAATTTAAAGAACTTCCTGAAAGGGCAAACGGTATTTATGGCGTTGATATTGAAATTGTCAAGGACAAGAGAAATAGCAAGGCCTTGGTTATAGCTGATGAGGTCATATATTATGATGAGAAGATTACCTCCATACGTGAGTTTAAGAAAACATTACCAAGACTAAAAAGTAAAGAGAAGAGAATTGTAAAGCAATGTTGTTGGGATAAGTCGCTGTATATCGTGGAATCAAAGAGTGTCTATGACACTTATGATCCTAACGATAAAAAGCAAAGCAAAAAAAGTTATAATTATTTAGGTTATGCTGATGGTGAAGATACAAGTAGTACCTCAGAATCAGAAACAACACCTGTACCACCAAGAGGAGGAGGAGAACAAGTAAAAGGAGAAGGCACAGGTATAAAGATAGGAAGAAAGGACTTTCGTTCAATTTTGACTTGTTGTCAAATAATGAAGATGAACGAACCTGTGGATAAAAATAAGATCCAAGTAGGCGTAGTCGACTTCGGATGGGGTGATTATCATGCCGAAACTATAAAGAGTATAATCGAAAGAGAATATCCCGTCGTGCAGATGCATGACTATAATTTGGTAGCCAGCTTTAAGGTGGCAAGTGTTCTATCTATATGTTGCCAAATAGCAAGGGCTATAAACGAAAGAATGGACATACTCAATATGAGTATAGGTTATTATAGTATGAGGGAGAATCAGATCCTAAAGTCATATATAGAAAAGGCGGGTAGAGCTGGTGTACTCATAGTCTGTTCTTCAGGTAACTCTAATAATAATAATGAGGAAAATTATCACTGGCCATCTAATTTTAGTTTTGATCATAATAATGTAATTTCGGTATCTGCTCATAAGCCATATCGCCAAGGAATTAGAAAAACCAAATATTCTAATTACGAAGTGGCGAAGAGTCTTAATGTATCTGCTATAGGTAGATATCCATATCCCGACCATATAGACCTCAGAGATGCTCAAGGCCGTATCACACACGCAAGGGGTACATCCTTCTCTACTGCATATGTAGTAGCCTGTATCGCAAGAGCTTTTGAGCTTAATGGCAAGGTAAGCTACTTGACCTCTGACGGATTTGACCGAAATAAGATATTAAAGGATATTATGTAGTACGCTCAATGTTGAAGTTATAAGTCAAAAGGCTTTTGACTATTAGTTTTGGATTTTGAGATCATTATTTTTTTCATACTGAAAATGTAATACCTAATGTCGATCAGGCTTCTATTTGTAATAATATCTTTTCTTTTTTCTGCTCCACTTATATCTGGTCATAGTGTTGTGACAAAACAGCAGGACGATGTCACAGGTGAGATGATTAGTTGCGAGGACTTATGTGCTACTGTAGATGATCATTTGCGCAAGTGTACTAAGTCTCAAGAGAATGAAGTATTCGATTATCTAATGAGCATTAGGCATAAAAATGATGATTGTTGGATACCGTTATATGAGAAAGTTATCAGCTGGTATGAGCAATCAGAACCACATAATGATTCGCTGCTATGTAAGCTCTATACTACCCTTGGAGCTAATTATAAAGCTGTCCCAGAACTAAGAGATACAGCTTTAGCAAAATTTCAAACAGCATTAGCTCATGGGAAGTCTGTCTATCCAGATTCTACCTTAGAGATATATAAAATCTATTATAATATTGCGGATACTTATAACTACCTGCTCGATAATAAGTTGTCTGTTCTATATGCAGATACAGCACTGTACCATATGGGATATGACAACAGTGTGATGAGGAAGGAGAGATGCTATATAACCTATGCAAGAGCATATTCAAGGTTAGGAGACGAATTTATATTTGATGGTTATGATGCTTTGTGTGAGCTCTACGCAAAAAATCCGAATGGCGGAGATTGGTCCTACTATATTAATGATCTAATAAAATCTCAGAAAGACCTTAAGAATTATCAGAAGGCATTAGACATTACATTAGAGAAATTATGCCCTGACGGAGAAAGTATTAATAGTCTCAACTTAGATAATAATGTCAGATTTGATCTATATGGAATTTACCTAAATCTTGGCGAATATGATAGAGCAGAGTATCAGTTACTATCTATGTCAAAGTCTGAAATTACTGATACATTAATTCACTATAATAACATGGCTGGTCTATATACCGACAAAAAAGATTATGCTGGAGCGAATATTTTTTATCGAGAATGTATAGATATTTCTAAGAAGGAGAATCTTCATAATGAGTTATATTACACCTATCATAACATGATAGAATTATTCAATAATCAATCTCAGTATGATAGTGCATATCATTACCTACAGTTACATGATGCACTGATAGTACAACATGGTGATGGGCCAAAATTGAAGCTGGATAATCAGATGAAAAGAGCGAAGAATGAATTGATCACCTTGTATGAAAAGTCCAAACAGACGGATAATACAATAGAAATTCTGAAAGATGCTCACGATAGATTCCTAAGGATAGATAGTATAATCAATAATCAAATAAACGATTATACAGATGATCAATCACTGATGAGCTCATTAAAAATACGTCGCAGATTATACGATCATTATCTCCCTGTCTGTCTTAGTTTACATCAGTTAGAACCTCACAATAAAACATATGCAGAACAAGCTGTATCTATAGTGGAGAAAAATAAGTCTGTAATCTTATTGTCAAATGTTCTAAAAAATAGAATGCAATCTGATAATCGTGATATAGCTGAGGCTGAGTTAGTTAAAGATTCTATCATAGATAACATTAAGTACCTTAAGGATGATAAGATAGATTACAATAATAGATTGAGTCAGTCACTCGTGCTATGTCGTCAGTTAAGACGATTAAGAACATTATATAATTCTGACGATATGCCAACCTATATTTCTGACAAAGTTATAAGTAACGATGTTTCATACAGAGATAGGAACTTCCTCATGTACCATAACGTGATAGGTAATGACAGTAGTTATTATAGAATATATAATGTAAATGAAAAATTAGAATTTGATATAATACAGTTGTCTATTGCTGATGTAGAATTATTAAAAAATAATTTTAGTCAAGATAAGATGTCAGAACTTCCTAAGCTGAATCTTCAGCTTCTTTCTGATGTGGTTCTGCCTCATGATCTTCCCTTAGACGTAATGATAATGCCTGATCATCACCTGTCATTTCTTCCATTTGAGATATTGCCTTATAATGGTGCTTACTTAATACAACATGCTCATGTATCTTACGCCTTTTCATTAAGTCATCAGAATGCTATTGAGAATTTACCCTCCACTAAGACGGGAAAAGTAGTATGCTTTGCTCCATCATATCATATAAGCATAGACGAGTTATCTGAATGTCAACAAACGTATAAGGGGACACGTAGATCTGGGGAACTACTCACTGAGCTTGATTATAACGTCGGCGAAATCGAAAGTATATCTAAGCACTTTAATGAGGCACTATTATATAGGAATGATGATGCAACGAAAGAAAAGTTTATCTCAGATATAGAGGGTGCTTCCATCATCCATATAGCAGCCCACGCTACAGCGAGTACAGATGTAGGTGATAATTATATCTATTTCTGTTCTCAAGATTCTTCTGCCGATTATGCATTGAGCCTCACAGAATTATATGGTATGAATATTCCCGCAGACTTAGTCACACTGAGTGCTTGTGAGACAGGAGTAGGAAGGACACTTACCAGTGAGGGTGTCTTAAGTATATCAAGAGGATTCGCTTATGCAGGATCTAAAAGTGTGGTAAATTCATTATGGAGTGTAGATGATGAGTCTACGTCTATCATCATGACTGATATGTATAAGTACTTAGATAGAGGTGATAGAAAAGATGTCGCATTAAGAAAAGCTAAATTAGATTATATCAGTAAAGCTAGTAGTGTAAGGGAGAAGCATCCATTCTACTGGGCAGGCTTCGTAGCGATAGGGGATATGAGTCCTATTGTAGATGATAAATTTAGTACTCTGTGGTATCTGCTTGTAGGTCTTGTATTTGGTTTTATAATTCTCATTCTTCTCAACAGGAATATGGATAATGGGAGGGTACCATAGTGGTTAATTGTAAGAATATTTTTAAATAGAATTTTGTTAATAAATTGTAAAATATCATAAAAATATTTTGATTTTTTATTTCTACTTTCGAAATTTGGCTTTAGAAAAATGAGCTGTTAATGCTCTCAGAAGTAGGTTCTATATTTTCCTTTTTTGAAAGTATATTTTGGACTACTCCTGATATCGTACCTCTTTATTCTAATGAGGTACGAAATAAATAGATTTATATTATAAAGTGTTTGCCGCAATTCTTGCTGATCAAGATTAGTACGTAATGCAGTTTGATATCGTGTATTTATAAATTATACTAATGGCGAGACTTAATGTCTCATTTGATTTTTAGTATAACGCTCGATGCATGTTGACAACCTTATGATTTACGGTGGGACATTATATGCTACCATCGGTATTATTTATTAACCAAAATTTATTTTTTATGAATTCTTATTTTAAATTTTTTGCGACTGTGATCGTCTTTTTTATTGGTGGGATAGTATCCATTCATGCTCAAGAAAAATCTAATACTATGGATAGTAAGCATGAAGTAGATATGGCGGATAATAAGGAAGATCAATTATTACAAGATTACTCTTGGCTCCAGAAGATTATAGATCAGAAAGACTGCCAAGGACATCAAGTCAGTGTCTATAAGATGAAGAAAGGAGACACCAAATTTGTTTTCGTGGATGAGGGCTTTAAGAGAGTGATGTATGATGAGTCAGGAAACATATATTGTACTAATTCTGATGAGCTAGACTGTGTACAGTTTTACGAATTAGCGCCTACTGGAGATAAGTGGTATTGTGCTACAGAATAGATTATAGGGTACTTCTATTTACTGTCTCTTGAGTTGAAAGTAGAATAGAATGGACATAGACAAGGCGAGAAGAGGGATTATAGCCTTCGCTAAATGACTGATGGAACAACGCAGTATATGTTCATTATATTCGCTTAAGAAAATTTCAATTTTCTGTTCAGCCAAGATTGTAGTAGATAGAGGTACCATTTATACAATTTGACTGCTATAAGGGCCGATAAGATCGCTCATACAATTTTTTTTCAGATCAAGACAAAACCTACTTATTGGTAGCAGGCGTAGACATAGCCTTAGATATGACGGGGTTTTCTAACGCAGATATGGAATAAATTTTAATGCGAATGCCCGTATTGTTAGTATGTCAATTTGTATTAATACAGAAAGGGGAAGCACTTAATAAGTGCTTCCCCTTTCTTAGGTTCTATTATTTTATTTTTCTTATTTCCTAACCCATACTGAGTTAGACTTCATCGTTGTGGTTATACTGATACCATTCATCGATGTTGTTGTAGATTCGTCTTGGGAGAATATAAGTTCTCCATCACTATTGATACTATATGTAGCAGACTGATCTTCATTATTGATAGAGGTCATACCCATATTACTCATATCATACTCAAACATGCTTCCCTGTATAGTAATGATGTCATCTTCTGTGGTATAAGTGCCACTGCCTTGCACGCCGGTTACTGAAGCGTTATTAGCGGGGATGTTGGCACCTGTAGATTGACTGGAGATCTCAGTATCATAGCTACCAGAAGTTGTCCAGTTAGTCTCTTGCAGCACAAGATCATAATCAAAATTAGACCCTACCACACTTGTTCTTGTTTCTGTCATGTTAGTTCCAGATCCTACTTCAGAACTGATATCTGCTGAGAACGAGACAGCTGTCCACTCACCAGTAAGATCATTATTAGACTTAGTAGGCTCATCTTCTCCGCAAGATACCATCATTATGACCATCGAAAATATTGCTAAGATTCCTTTAAAATTCTTCATAAACGGATTTTTATATTAAATATTTATTTAATATGATATTGCAAAGTCTGTGCCATAGACGTTATATTATATTTGTTTGTCATATATATCATCCCTTTTTATAGACTTTTATAGTATGATTATATAGATTATTCATATAGAAACTATTATTAACTCTACATTAGAGAGCATAAACTATAATTTACTTATGAGAATAATTTTGCTATTTATTTTTAGTCTGTCTATATCAATCAGTTATGGCCAGTTCGGTAACTGGGGTGGCGGCGGCAGCAAGTCTAAGATCAAAGGAAAGATAACTGGACAATTATTAGATTCATTGACTAACGAGCCTATAGGTTTTGCTACAGTCGTTCTATCTAAGGCTGGTAAGACAAAAGAAGTCAATGGACTGCTTACTGAAGACGACGGTAAGTTCAAGATGACAGATGTCAGCACTGGCAAGTATGATCTCATAATATCATTCTTAGGTTATGATGAGAAGAAGATAACTGATGTGGAACTCACGGGTAAGAGCCCTGATGCAGATTTAGGAATCATTCAGCTTGTGTCCAAAGATTATGTATTAGGTGAAGTAGAGATTACAGAAAAGCGATCACTCTATGAGTCAAAAGTAGATCGCATCGTCTTCAATGCAGAAGATGATAGTTCTGTCGCCGGTGGGGATGCAGCAGATGTATTACGTAAGGTGCCTACCTTATCTGTAGATCTTGATGGCAATGTCTCACTACGAGGATCTCAGAATGTCAGGATACTTATCAATGGTAAGCCATCGGGCATGTTCTCATCTAATGTCGCTGATGCACTTAAGATGTTTCCTGCTGACCAGATTAAGAAAGTAGAGGTGATCACATCTCCTGGTGCTAAGTACGATGGAGAGGGTAGTGCAGGGATCATCAATATTCTGACTAAGAAAGACAATGTAGAAGGTGTAGCTGGATCATTAAATGGATCGATAGGTAATAGACAGAGTAATGCTAATGCGAGTCTTAATGTCGGTAAGGGGAGATTTGGATTTACAACTAACGGGTACATGTACTATTCTCATCCTATAGATGCTGAGAACTGCTTCTTACGTACAAGTTCTACCACAGCAGACCTTGATGGATGCTTCGGAGATAACTCTAATGTGCCAGATATCTCATATGCGTTCAATGGAGTGACGAATACTTCAAGACTAGGATTCAGTACATCGGCGAATGCCTTTTATGACTTCAATGCTTATAATGCTATCAATACTTCTCTTACTTACAGAGGCTTTCGCTCTGATCGTAATGGTGATGTGACAGGTCAGTATTTTGCAGAGAGCTTTGTCAGGGAGACAATCGGTGATCAGCTCATGAGTGGTTATGATTGGAACACTGATTATACTAAGAAATTTGAGGGTAACGAGACACAAGAATTATCATTTGCGGTACAAGTATCTGGTAATATTGAGAATCAGGAAAATGATATCATGGAGATGGGGCCATTCTCGAGACAAGAACTTCAGAAAAATGATGGTAATAATCTTGAGATAACGGGACAAGTAGATTATGTCCATCCGATAGGCAAGTCTAACAAGCTAGAGGTAGGTGCTAAGACTGTCCAGCGTAATATAGATAGTGATTCTGACTTCTCTGATTTTGATATTAATACTTCGATGTATGTCAGAGATAATGATCGGTCTAATGTCTTCTTATACGATCAGAATGTATATGCTACTTATGCATCATATAATTTTTTCTTTAAGAAGTTAAATATCGTTACAGGACTAAGGTATGAGCGTACTGAGATAGAAGGTGATGGTGCTATAGAAGCACAGCGATTTACTAATTCTTACAATAATTTCTTACCGAGTTTTGCGATATCCAAGTCACTTAAAGGCTTCCGTAATTTGAAGTTTAGCTATGGTAAGAGAATCCAGAGACCGAGTCTCTTCTATATTAATCCATTCAGAAATACTGCCGATATAGCTAATGCTATACAAGGTAATCCGTTACTCGATCCTGAGATTACAGATCAGTATGAGATAAGTTACAATACTAACTTTAAGGGATTCATGATATTCTCGAGTTTCTATAATAAGAGAACATCTGAGATAATAGAGTCTGTGATATTAGCTGATGGTAATGGTCTCAATCTACAGTCGTATAGTAATGTAGGTAGGAATAATTCTTTTGGTGTAAATATCTTCACATCTAAGTCTATCGGTAAGTTGACAGTAAGAGGAGGTGGAGATGTATATACATATGATGCAACGGGAGTCATCGCAGGCCAGGAAGTGAGTAATAGTGCTATTTCTTATAGGATATTTACAGGAGGAGAATTTTCATTTACAGGAACTGTAAAAGCGGACTTTTTTGGATTCTTTCAAGCACCAAGATTTACACTACAAGGTGAGACGGCAAGTTTCTCTATGTATGGTTTTGGTTTGAGAAAAGATTTCAAGGATTGGAGCTTAGGACTTAGGATAGTACAACCATTTACTGAGTCTCTTAGTTTTGATTCTGATATAACGGGCCCAGACTTCAGACAGGTATCACAATTTAATCTGCCATTCAGATCTATAGGTGTTAATGTGAGATACAAGTTTGGAAAAGTAGATTTCAAGGAGAGAAAATCAAAGATCAAGAATTCTGATCAGAAGCAAGGAGAAGGCGGAGGATCTGGCGGAGGCCAAGGCCAAGGTGGCGGTCAGCAGCAAGGATAATGCTCAGAATATAGAATAGAAACAGAAAAAAGGCTGTGAGGAATGCTCACAGCCTTTTTTATATATCATGATAGGGGATAATTACTTATCTCCGAATTTTTCTTCTCTATACTTAGCATTAAGGATCTCATTTCTTCTCTGTACAGAAGGTTTTACAAAAACCTTTCTTCTACGAAGCTCCTGAAGCTGTCTTGTTTGCTTAAATTTTCTTTTATATCTCTTGAGGGCTCTATCTATTGATTCCTCACTTTTGACATTAATTATTAACATAAAATATTTTTTATTATCTGAATGCGGCGCAAATATAGATATATTCATAAAAAATTGCAATAATCTGAAAAATAAGAAAACATATAAATTAGAAGCATGCGTAGATGGTCTCTCATCTGCTCTAAATGCCCATAAACAGGGGGCTGATCAGCTCGAATTATGCTCAAGACTGGACTTAGATGGCCTAAGTCCTAGTCCTGAACTTGTCAAATCGATTATAGAAAATATCCCCATTCATACCAAAGTAATGTTGAGAACTCATAATAATGGCTTCTCTTGCACTACTTCTGATATAGAGATTATCCGAAAAGAGATAGATGCACTACAAGAATTAGGTGTCAAAGAAGTCGTATTCGGAGCTATAGAAAAGGATAGATTAGATATCTCTCTTATCGATAAAGTATGTACTTGGGCCAATCCTATGAAGCTGACAGTGCATAAGGCGATAGATACATCATGTGATATTATCGCAGATTGTAAGCGCCTATCTGATATTAAAGGTATAAGGAGTATACTCAGTTCTGGAGGACAATCTACTGCTATGGAGGGCATAGATATGCTTATCAAAATGAAAGAAGCTTGTGGTGATAAGATAAGTCTTATACCTGCAGGACGGATTACATCCTCTAATGTGGAGTCGATACATGGTATCTTGGATTGTACAGTCTACCATGGGAAGTTAATTGTAGGGGCATTGGATTAGAAGACATTTCTCAGCTTAATCCTAACTATAGCTCCACCGCTTTCATCATTATTAAATGATAGTTGGGCATCTATTATCTCTGCAAAGAAGTAACATATGGTCAGTCCAAGTCCATACCCCTTTATACTGGTTTTGATGAGATTCTCTTGTGTCTTGATATGAGTAAGTATGTCTGATTTTATACCAGGTCCACTGTCTTTGATGACGATACTTAAGTAGGGGACATTTGATTCAGTCGATATGACTACTTTAGAATCTTTGGGTGAGAATTTGATTGCATTGTCCATCAGGTTCCGTAAGATTATCCTAAGCATATTCCTATCTGAGAATATCATAGAATTGATAGGAATCTCATTGACTATATGGATATTATTAGGTACTGCTATATAGTATAACTCTGATATGATTTCTTGTATTATATCATGTGTGCTTATGTATTTTTTATCTACACTGATATTGTCCTGTTGTGTCAAGACCCAATTAAGTAGATTCTCGATATTAGAGAAAAGCCTTTCGCTTGACTTTTCCATGTGCCCAGCAATATTTTGAATATTATCAATTTCATTATTCTGAATAAGAAAATTAAATTTTTGTGAGAGATTTTTGTAAGAACTTATAGGTCCTCTAAGATCATGGGCAATCATCTTTAGAAGCTCTGTTTTATTCTTATTTTGAATATCAGCTACGATTAACTCATCATTTTTGATTTTTAGATTTTCTTTTTGTAATTGCAGATTTGCTTCTTTGTCTTTGAGACTTGAGATAAAGTTTATCATTGCTCCGACGATAAGAATAAATGTAACAGAATAATTAAGTATGATGTCAAATTGTGATACATATTCGGATAGGTAATTATTATTGTGGTGATTATATGTAAGCCCAATAATTAATAATAAGCACAGATATAAAGTATTAGCTGCGATAGGGATCAGCTTGTCAAAGGCGATGAGTATCCCTAAGAAAAATCCTAAAAATGTATATCCCAAACCACTTTGGTTGCCATAAAGTATCCAATAGATAAGCGTAACAGCAGATAATAAGATGGTCATGTTGAGCTTTGACCATAAGTATTCTTTTTTGTAATGTAGATAGAGTGTTGTGGATGGTATTAAAATAACCATAACTCTAAATATCGAACCCGGCTCTCCAGTGATTATAGAATCAATGCTGTGAAGCACTTGAAAAATAATTAATGCTAAGGCTGACCTGTTGTATATAGTCGTCTTTAGATTAGTAGTATAAGACAGACTGTTACTTACACCAATATTAGATATATAATTATACAGCCTTAACAAGGAATTCAGATTTGTTTTGCAATTTTTTCTGGTAAAGCTATTGATATAGCCTGCGCTAAATATAGTGAATACAATATCTAATAGCTATATACGAATAGTTAAACTATCTCATGCAGTGACAAACAATTGTATATCAGATGACGAACGAAGAGGTTTGTAGTTCTACGATGACTATTAACAGAATGGAGTTATTGGAGTGAGGTTTTTAATCGCTGGACATTATCTATATCGTGATAATCATGCTGGGGGTCAGATAGTATTTTCTCTAAGATAGTGAGAGCTTTTTTCTTGTCATATTCCGCATAGACGACTGCAAGATTCCACTCTGCCTCATCGTGATAAGATGTTCCTTCTGTAGTGGTCATTAATTGTGTGAGTATATCGGCAGCTTCTTCCCATTTTTTGTTCTTTACGAGTGCATTGATTTCTTTGCCATAGGATTCGTATATGTCTACGCTTAGTGTGACGTCGGTCGTTCCTCTATGGGCTTGCTTCTCATATGGCACAAATATATTAGCTAATAACAATGGACTTTCAGTGGGTATTAATCTATCCTTTATTATAAAGCTGATGGCGATTAAGAGCATACATGCTGCTGCAATACTCATCCATCTTTTTGGTATAATGGATTTTATATTTTCTTGAGGGTGTAGATCTGATTGACCTTCTTTGTTTTTTATACTCTTAATCACCGTAGATATATCATCCTCTACAAGTACATCTAGCGCAGACTGTAGTTGTAGGTGACTTTCGTAATCTTCTCTGAAGGCAGTATCTGATGCAATCCTACTATCGAATTTTTGCATCTCTTCTGCAGATAACTTCTGAAATATATATGACTCAAATAAATCGTAATTACTCATTATATCAAATACCTTTTATTATTGACTTTAACTTACCTATACATTCATGTTTCTTCTTTCTAGCCATACCATCTGACTTATAGGCCATGTTGATTGCGATCTCCCGCATCTTTAGATTATTGGCCCACATGGTCAATACCTTTCTACACTTCTCATCTAATTGCTTAAGAGCGATAGCTAATGACTGATGGCGTTCCTTGTCTATGAGTACATCTTCTATATTATAGCCATCAGATAATTCTTGCCGCTCGTCATCGGATACAGTTATCTTTTTCGATTTCTTGATCCTCAGCCATTCGTATTTTGCTATTGAGAATATGTATGCATTGACATCCTTTTTTAATTCAAACAAAGGTCTGTAGCATTGCTTAATGAAAGTCATAATACCAAATGTAAATGCATCAATACCGTCTGATTCATCTCCACCATATCTTCTCACATGACTGATGATTTTAGACTTTAAGTCTTCATCTTTATATAGCATTTCTATAATACTATCGCGAGAAGTCATGTCTTGCCTGACTTTATCTATGATATCTTTACTACTGAACTTCAATGGGATAAGAGTGTTAATACTATAATCTGTTACCCCTAAATTAATAATTATAATAAGTAATTGTAAATGAGACAGAATCTCTTGTGTTCTTTTTTGATTTTCACTGCGCTGATGTTCAGCTTGACTGCGTCTTGTCAGATGACTGATCCTTATAATCAGCCAGTAGAATTAGGGCAGGTATCATGGTATAGAAATATCGAAGATGCTCAATTAATTGCTGCTAAGGAGAATAAGCCCATCCTTGTCTTATTCCAAGAAGTACCTGGGTGCTCCACTTGTCAGAATTATGGTAATAATGTATTAAGCAATCCTATCATAGTAGATATCATTACGCATGAGTTTGTTCCACTTGCTATATATAATAACAAAGGAGGCGCAGATGCTGATGTACTTAAGTTATATGGAGAGCCTAGCTGGAATAATCCAGTACTCAGAGTAATCAAATCTGATGGGAAGAACCTCGTGACGCGACACGCCGGACATTATGATACAGCAAGTCTCGCTTCTTATATGAAATTAGCTCTGGTAGCATACAGAGGAAGCGTGCCACAATATGTAGATGTGCTGATAGAAGAGCTGTTGTCAGATGATAAGAATGTATCAGAAGCCTACTATAGTATGTATTGTTTCTGGACAGGCGAGGCCAAATTAGGACAGGTAGAAGGTGTGATATCCACTAGCCCAGGCTTCATGAATGGTCAAGAAGTCGTAAAAGTTACCTATGACAATAAACAGACGAATTCTGGTGAGATCTCTAAACTTGTCAAGTCAGACAAATTTACTTTTGTGACAGATCCATCAAAATTTAGGATAGATAGAGATCCTCAATACTACTTGAAGAAGAGTGATTATAAGTATATAGCTCTAAGCCCCAGTCAGCGGACAAAAGTCAATTCTGCACTTGCAGCTGGAGGTGATCCAGATCTATATCTAAGCCCTACCCAAAGGCAGTGGATAAGCAAAACAAAGGCTCAGAAAGATAAGTCTAAAATGAAGCCTGTATACGAAATGGAGCTACAAAAATCTTGGAAGTTATGTCAGCAGCATTTTTCGATGTTGTAAGACAATATTTCGCGAGAATGAATTGTTATTTACTTTTAATTTAAAACGCTATAAAAAAACTAAAAAATGAAGAATTTAATTTTATTAAGTATCCTCAGTATAGGATTGTGCCTTGTATCATGTGGTGATGATAATGGTCCTGTGATCAACATCACATCTCCGTCAGCGGATGATACATTTCTTGCTGGTGGTCAGATCAGTTTTGCAGGGTCTGTGACTGATGATGTAGAAGTTACAGCAGTGACAATTGCAGTAGATGGAGGCTTATTACCTACACAAAATGTAGACTTATCTGGAATTACTGATAAGACCAATATTCCATTAAGCGGATTAGTAGTCACTCTTGATGCTACTACTGTATCTGGTGATTATAATATTACACTTACAGCAACTGATAATGAAGGTAATAGCGCAGAAGAATCTGTAGGTATTACAATCCAATAATTAGAGAAGATCTATGTTATATTTTTATAAAAGAGCATCCATTATGGGTGCTCTTTTTTTGTGGAATGAAATGTGTACTATATCACTTCATATTAACAAATAAAACAATATGGTATGTATAATTTTTTAAAGGCTTCATTATTAATCTTCGTAGCATTTCTCTGTTCATGTGGAGCCAGTAATCCACCGACTATAATCATAAATTCTCCAGTCAATGGTGACGTATATGCGATAGGAGACACTCTAAGATTATCAGGCAGAGTGACTGATGATATGCTCGTCGATAGTATCACTTTTTTTACAGAGAGTTTGTTCGCAGGTTCTGTAGAGTTAGCAACAGTAAGTAATCTTATGGATGTAGAATTCTTTACAGAATTCATAATAGATAGTACTGTG
>CALLAG010000342.1 GCA_938002705.1 uncultured Saprospiraceae bacterium
TCCTACGATGACGGCTCTTTCTATTTCTTTTTTGAGACCCTTAGATTTCTCTTTTCCTACATTCCACTGATCGCTCATATTCTTATTTTAGTTGTTTTTTAACCACTGATAGGGGTTAAGATTATTTTTAGCCTGCCATAACTCGAAGTGTAGGACATACTGCCCCTCTACTACATTACTGAGGCCTATTAGTTCGGAAGCAGATATAATATCGCCTTTACGCTTATAGGCATTGGCCATATTGGAATATACGGAATAGTAATCATTATCATGTTGTACGATGACTGTAATGTTACTTGGTGATATGTTAGCTACTGTTATAACTGTACCGTCATGGACTGATAGTACTTGGTTGTCAGCACTTGTTATATCCACTCCAGAATTGACAAATGTTACTTTATTATTATCAGGATGTTGCTGTTCTCCATAGCGTAATTTGATTTTGCTATCATTCATAGGCCAGGGAAGGAATCCTTTTTTGTCTTCTAATGTCTTAGAGGAGCTGCTGTATGATGGAGAAGTTGCTGTAGGTTGTCCTATCATGAGTGCTTCTATCTTTTTATTAAGCTTAGCACGTTGGGATGTTTTCTGATTAAGGATAGATTCAGCTTGTTGGGTCGATGCTATCTGATCTTTGAGCTCCTCTTCCAGGGATTTTAATTCTGTGCTTAGAGAATCCATTCTCATTTGTTCTACTGCTAGTGCATATTTCTTATCTGCGAGTAGTGAGTCTTTTGTGCTTATTGTGAGGGGAAGATTGTCAGATTGATTTCTGTGTTTTATAAGTTGCTGTATATATGATTTTCTTATTGCATTATCTTCTTTTCTATGAGGGTATAAAAGTTGCTGACGGTAAGCATCTTTCATCATCGCTATGAGCAGAGTATCTATAGATTTGTTTTTTTTATCTATAGAAGATTTATTTTCTGATGGATTATCTGGAGACTGTAGCAACTTGATTTCTTTCTCTAGTGTAGCGGTGAGCTGAGTACTGTTATCCAGCTGTTCTTCCATAGTATTATACCTGCTGATATTGGACGTTTTGTTCTGCTTATATTCTGATAGCAGTACAGAGGTCTTACTTATATCTTGTATCAATCTCAGTCTCTGTTGCTCAAGATCCTGTAGCGATTGGGCTATGATGCAATGAGAGCAATTTATACTTAATAATAATATGATGATTGTAAGTCTAATAGATTCTGTTGTAACTGTCAGGAATATTAATACGTAATGGTTTGGGACTGTCGATTTCTATATTGGAAAAATTCAACTCTAAGATAAGTTTTTCGTCATTGTTGTTTTTAGAAAAGGTCTCTATTTGAAAAATTCTTTGATAAGGTAAGTATATCTTTTCGCTAACTAATCTATAGTCGCTATAAGTCCATGATCCTGATAGACTGAAATTGTCTTTGAAGCTGACGCGAGTCAGCAGGCCTGTATGGATGTCATAGCTTAACTCATGGAGCATATCATTGATCATCGTTTTGATGACGATCTTATCTTGTGTATAAATGCTATCTATGATGGCTCCTTGATTAATGATCGGAGAAGTTCCTGACAGAATAGTCTGTGCATAATCATAGCTAAGGCTGATGCCATGAGACTTTAGATTATCGATATGATTGATATAATAATTATGGTTTATACGATCGATGTGTGTGACAGAATCTTTTGTTATAAGTGTACGACCACCTTCGATACCTATTTTCTTGACTGCCATCAGTATGGCGCTGTCTCTTCTCATTCTGAGATTAAGTGTGCCCTTAAGTGATTCCTGACTTGATTCTAATTTTATTTTGGCTTTAGCCTCATACCAACTGTAGTCATGCGGGACCTCAAGGATATCTGTTATGCTTTTCTTATCAGCTGATATAAGTATTTCTTTCTTTGACTTACATGAGAATAATCCTAATAGTATGAATAGGAGTAGCCCATATCTGTAGACAATAGAATCAGCCATCTGTAGAATTATACACCTATTTTTTTCTTAAGGCGAGATTCGCTGGCACCTAAATCTATGGCTAGCTGCCAGAATTTTTTGCTGTTTTTGTTGTCATCTATGGACTTATAGAGATCGCCTATAAGTTCTAAGTAGAGCGGATTGGATATAGGAGCTACTTGTATTGTATTAATGAAAGTAGTGACTTCTTCTTTTGTGTTACTATCTATAGTAGACCAGTATTGAGCTATCTGTACAGCTTCGATAAGGAGTTTCTTTTTTCCTGCTATAAATTTTGCTTCATCAAGATATTCTGCTGCTTCTGCTGCTTTGTTGTTTTGTTTTAATGCTATAGCATGTGTAACGAATGCGTTAACTTGGTTAGGGAATAAGTCAAGAGCATTATATGATACTGTCTCTAGTTTTTTGTAATTGGCATTTTGCCATAGATTGATCATGTACTGATCCCAAAGTGTATATTTTCTGTTGTCTAATTTTATAGCTTTGGCATATGATTTTTCTGCAGCTACATGGTCTCCAGAATAGAATAGCACATCACCCCTTACAGAATGTGCTTTGGCATCATTAGGATAGTATTCTATTAATTTTTCGCTTATGGTTATGAGCTTGGGAGTAGAAGATCCACCTTTTTCCATATTGGATAAGTGTGGCATCAGTTCTTGGATTTTAGTATCCAGAGTTATATCCATATTATCTATAATGGGTAGTAGGCTATCGAGGTAATCAGAGGATAGGGCACCATTCTTTGACCCCATTTCTCTACTTTTAGATTTGGTGATAGCTATGGCTGCTTGTGCATTATTAGGATTGATCTCAAGCATCTTCTCGAATACTTTGACCGCTTCATCTTGTCTACCTATATCATGATAATAAGAAGCCAGATTACCTAAGAACCGTTCTTCGTCTGGGTAGGCGTTAGATAAAGATTGTAGAGTTTGTAATGCTTTTTCTTTTTTTCCAGACTTGCTGTATATATCGAATAGTCTTCTAGATGTCTCTTCTGTTATACTTGTCTTAGATTGTAAGGTCTCTAGTGTAGCCGCCGCTTCATCTGGCTTGTTAGCATATAGTTGATTGACTGATAACTTATGATACAGTGCTGGGTTCTTATCTTCTAATATTATAAGTGACTGGTAGGCACTTATGGCTTTTTGTCGCTGATTAGAAGCTTCATATATCTCGGCAAGGGTAAGCAGGTACCAGTTGTTCTGAGGAGCTATAGTAGTCGCTTTGAGAGCGTTTTTTTGCGCAAGCTCATAATTCTCTTGTGATACGTATGCTCTGGCGAGTTCGTAGTATGCGGCATCTGATTGATTATCCCTTTTCAGAATTTCTTTTAGTATTTCTATCTGTTCTTCTGTATTGCCTTTGACTTTTTCTATCTGGGCATCTAAGAATAGGGACTGGAACTCTATATCGCTCTCTGAATAAATATCAGGCTGCGTGTAAGCGCTTATCGCGAATAGTGAAATTAATAATGAGAAAAGATATTTATTCATGTATTTGTTGCAGTAGTTAGTTCTCTATTAAGATGCCACTTAAGGTTACTCTACATGAGTAATCTTAAGTGTATTAGTACGGAATCTCTTATGTAACGGCATTGAGGCTGTATTCACAACGATATCCTTTTCCTTTAACAATTTTTTCTGCTTTAAAATTTCAATTGTATCCTCTATTGTCTCATCTGTACTTGAGAATTTGTCATAATAGAAAGCTTT
>CALLAG010000343.1 GCA_938002705.1 uncultured Saprospiraceae bacterium
ACACTTATATCTGATGGAGATACACCACTGATACGTGATGCTTGTCCTATCGTTCGTGGTTGTATCCGATTAAGTTTTTCTCGTGCTTCTGCTGAGAGAGATTGTAAGCCGTCAAAATTTAACTCACGGCTGAGCTTAACATTTTCTAAGCGTTCCATCTTGTCAGCCATCTCTTGTTCTTTCTGGATATAGCCCTCGTATTTAATATTCGTCTCAGCGATACCTATGGTCTCTCCATCATAAGATGATAAGTAATCATTCAATGCGGGGACGTGTGCTCTTAATCCTGATAAGCTCACCTTTGGACGACCGAGAACGGTAAGTAGTCTTACCTGCTGATTCAGCTTAGCAGAACCTATGTCTTCTAAGTAGGCATTAATCTGATCTGGCGTTACGCCTGTTTTTTCGGCAAACTTTCTGATAGCTGTGATATCTTCGGTTTTTTTATTGACTTTAGTGAGCCTGTCTTCTAAGTTTTGAATACCAACTTTCTGTGCCAGTGGTGTCAGTCGCATATCAGCATTGTCTTGTCTGAGTAATATACGATACTCTGCACGTGATGTAAACATACGGTAAGGCTCGTTAGTACCTTTATTCACTAAGTCATCTATAAGTACACCTATGTAAGCTTCTGATCTTTTAAGTATAAATGGATCTTTTTCATTGACTTTTAGGTGAGCATTGATGCCAGCCATATAGCCTTGACAACCTGCTTCCTCATATCCTGTCGTACCATTAATCTGGCCTGCAAAAAACAAATTATCTACATGCTTAGTCTCCAGACTTAAGTCCAATTGTGTAGGTGGAAAAAAGTCATACTCAATAGCATAGCCTGGTCTGAACATTTTTGCATTTTCAAATCCCTCTATTTTTCTCATTGCCGCATACTGCACATCTTCTGGCAGGGAACTAGAGAATCCATTGACATATATCTCACAAGTATCTCTACCTTCTGGCTCTATAAATAGTTGATGTCTATCGCGATCTGCAAATCTATTGATCTTATCTTCTATACTCGGACAGTACCTGGGACCAAGGCCTCTTATACGTCCATTAAACATAGGTGATCTATCGAATCCTTTCTCAAGGGTCTCGTGTACTTTCTTATTAGTGAATGTTATATGACAAGGAACTTGATCTACAAGTGGTGGTGTATCAGTGTATGAGAACTTCTGAGGAACTTCGTCGCCTGGCTGTAGTTCCATTCTGCTCCAGTCTAGTGATCTACCATCTACTCTCGGTGGTGTACCAGTCTTCATTCTTCCTGATTCAAAACCTAAGTCCACTAGCTGCTCTGTAATGCCCTTAGCAGCTCTCTCACCAGCACGTCCTCCTCCGAATTGTTTCTCACCGATATGTATGAGACCATTTAGAAATGTACCATTAGTCAATACCACTGACTTAGACTCTATCTCTAAGCCGATACTTGTACGGACGCCACAGCATCTGCCGTCCTTGACTATAAGACCTGTGATCATCTCTTGCCAGAAGTCTATGTTCTCGTTAGCTTCCAGGTGATTTCTCCATTTTCTAGCGAATACATGTCTATCACTCTGTGCTCGAGGACTCCACATAGCAGGGCCTTTGGACTTATTGAGCATACGGAATTGTATCATCGTATGATCTGTCACGATACCACTATAACCTCCTAATGCATCTATCTCACGGACGATCTGTCCTTTGGCGACACCTCCCATAGCAGGATTACAGCTCATCTGAGCTATTGTCTGCATATTCATTGTGGCGAGCATCACCTTAGAGCCCATATTAGCTGCTGCTATGGCTGCTTCACAACCTGCATGCCCGGCTCCTACTACTATTACATCATATACTGGAAACAAATCAATATTATTTTGCACAAAGGTATGTCAATTACTCTGCCTTATGCAAGCATTATTCTATATCGTGTTGTCTTCATAATATCGAAAACTAATCTTTTGATATTACAGTGATTCTGAGCAAGAATATATTAATCTAATCGTTTGTATTTCTGATAGTTAAGCAGTTATGTGTCCTCTTCATGTCTTCGCCGTTCAGTTAAGGCATTGTTTTTGATTCTTTTATAAATTAAGAAAAACAATAATATGAGAATGTGTGTTTTTGGAGCTTTATGCTTTATAATCTTAGGTACGTCAAACTTATCTGGCAATGCCAGCTTAGATTATATTCTTAAGTATAAGGATATAGCGATAGAAGAAATGCATCAATCTGGTATCCCAGCCAGTATTAAGATGGCCCAAGCGCTACTTGAATCTGGTGCTGGCAAAAGCACATTAGCTAGAGAGGCCAATAATCATTTCGGTATCAAATGCGGCGGGCAATGGACAGGCGGTACTTTCTATAGAGAGGATGATGACTATCATAAAGGTAAGCTGATAGAAAGTTGTTTTAGAAAATTTAAAAATGCTGAAGAGTCATTCTCAGCTCATTCCGATTTCTTAGTGAATCAGAAGCGCTATGCTTTTCTATTTGAATTTAACAGCAAAGATTATCATTCGTGGGCACATGGTCTTAGAAAAGCGGGTTATGCGACAGACAAAGCTTATCCGCAGAAGCTCATTAATCTGATAGAAAAATACAAACTATATGAATTAGACGATGGATATTCTGGAGAGATAATAGCCTCTGTAGAATCTAATAATCAAAATCAAAAATCTAAGTCAAGATCGTCATCTAAGAAGAAAAATAAAGACAGCTTCTCAATAAGGGGTTCTAAAAAGTCAAAAAGTAAGCGATCTTCCAGACGTAAAAAGTCAAGTTCTAAAAGAAAAACCTCATCATCCCAGCACTATCATATAGTAGAAGATAACGAGTCACTCAGAGACATTGCTAAAGCTTATAAACTAAATGAAAATGCACTACGAATCAGAAATAGACTGCCTAAGGATGCTGAAGTGCTTGCTGGCGAGAAAGTATACTTACGTAAAAAGATAAGTCTCTTACGTAGACCAGAATTTATAAGAGTTGCGGAAGGTAATTCTATCGCATCTACGGATTATATATTTTAATTTAGCGTAAGTCTTAAACCTTAGTAATAATGAAGTATCTGATAGTATTAATCTTTCTAGCCATGTCATCGGGCCTAATATCTCAGGATGATAATGGCGAAAAAATAACTGGTTTTTATTTTGGTCCGAAAGCTGGTCTTACTATGGCCAATCAGAATTGGGATGGATACGAGCGTAGACCTCTATTTAACTATCATGGTGCTCTATTTATGGAGAGTTTTGATCCTTATTACAGAGGGTCATTATTCATGCAATTAGGATATCAAAGTCGTGGAAGTTCTCTGACCATTAATAACTTGTCAGGCGGTTTCAATTTTTCTGAAGGTCTTGTTTTTAATAATCTTGCTTTTACTGTAGGTGCTAAAAAAAGATTATTAATTACATCTATAAGTAGCACCCCTTATTACTATGTAGGCGTAAGAGGTGAGTATAATATCTCCAATAATACAGAGGATATACAGACAAGATTTTCTTCTGGAGCAGCTTCCTTATTTTATCCGTTTCCAATTTATGTTAACAGGTTTGTGTACGGAATTACATTTGGTGGAGGCTTCGAGTTTGTAGGTTCTGAGTTTGTTTTTCCAGCTATAGAATTTACAGTAAGTCCTGACCTTTCTTTTCAATATCGCTCACCTGAGGGGATTCCTGTTGTCAATCCATTTAACGGGCAGCCAACTACTTTGCCTGAGAGAAAAATACGTAATGTTACCTTCGAGATCTCTCTTATCTTAAAATTCAAAAGAGAAGTTATTCTTGTAGATAGATAAAAAAAGTGGTGACCAACTATTATGTCGATCACCACTTATACTAATGAATTGTGCAATATTTTCTTCGTTTATCTTTGCGCAGAATTATTTACATCTCCGACTTTAACTGCTATTATTTTTAATTCCGTTAGTGGAAATAATGATTTTGAAAACTTTAAATCACCAGTAAGGTCTAATACCGCTCCCTGCACTGATTGCTTATAGAATCTCCAAGAAGGCGATTGTGGTAGAGAGCTATATATACCCAATATTAATTTCCTTGTCTCTAATAAATCAACAGCTGATATTCTACCGTCATTATTAACGTCTGCAGCTAAGGTCTTACAAGATTCGTCAAATATGCTCTGACCTAAGATATGCCTTTGTGTAAGGACTAAATCCAAAGTACTTACACCATTGAGATAATCTATATCTTTTTCTAATTCTAATATAAAATTATTGTTGGCAGGAATATCATTAAGCGCTGCTACACAATTAACAAATGATAATAAATCACTCGAACTAGTGCTGCATGTTCCGTAATCAATTGTATAGCTGGGTACGTCTGTTCTTACGATAACATTATCTACTTCTACTGGCTCGTCTGAGCAATTGATCACACTTAATGGACCAGAACCCACAGTAACTAATGTCGCAACATTAATAATCTGTATATCTTCCCTTGTCTCACCGTTACACCAATCCAAGATTGTCCAAGTCCTTAGGATCTTAACGCCTGGACCTGAATTAATAACTTGATCTGCATAAGTATAGATATGGACTGAGCTATTATTAAAATAATCAAGTGGCTCTACATATCCTGTTACTTGTGGCGTGAGATCATCAAGAGAAGCTTCAGCTATAATGTAATCTTCTGGAAAAGTGAATTCTGAAAGATCTGCACGTTGTACATTGATCACTTGCTGGCATGATGCGAGCACCGCAGTTGTGACCACATCTACAAGATTGTAAGTGATTGTCGTTTGTATACCGAAACTGCCTTGGCAGGCATTATCTACTATCGTCCTTGAGTCTGTGACTTGGTAGTTGCCAGGACCACTAACTATTGGTGTGCCGTATGAATTATAATCTTGATCCAGGTCAAAAGCGTGAACTGTCTGATCTGCAGGACACTGAATGGACTGTGCATTTATACCAATAGAAAATGATAGCAATGCCGCTATAAATAGGTTTTTCATCGTGTTTAATTTATAATCAATAATGGAAGATATTAAAACTTTACAATTAAGTTCGTAACTACCCTATGACGTATAAAAAATCAAACCCGTTGCAGCTCTATTAAAATATTTTTAAGGACTATTGGCCTCCGAACACTGATGCGAGGTAATATCTATTCATATTAGCTATGTTACTGATAGATATTTCTTTTGGACATTCGACTTCGCAAGCGCCTACATTAGAGCATTTACCGAAGCCTTCTTTATCCATTTGCTTTATCATGTTTTTGACTCTGTGCTTGTGCTCTACCTCTCCTTGAGGAATTTTTCCTAAGTGATTAACCTTAGCAGATGTAAATAACATTGCTGATCCATTAGGACATGCAGCGACACATGCACCACAACCAATACAAGCTGCTGAGTCAAATGCATCAGATGCTTGTTCTTTCTCGATAGCTATGGCATTACCATCTGGAGCTTGTCCCGTATTGACAGAGATATAACCTCCTGATTGGATTATCTTATCAAAAGATGATCTGTCTACGGCAAGGTCTTTTATAACTGGAAATGAAGTCGCTCTGAATGGCTCTATAGTAATCGTGTCTCCATCCTTATATGATCTCATATGTAACTGACAAGCAGTAGTACCTGCTTGAGGGCCATGTGGCCTTCCATTTATGACGAGACCACAAGATCCACATATTCCCTCTCGACAATCGTGATCAAATACAACAGGCTCTTTTCTCTGAGATATCAATGTCTCATTAAGTACATCGAGCATTTCTAAGAACGACATATGCTCATCTGCCTCAACGGCATGACTTTCAAAGTGACCTTTTGCGTTGGCGTTCTTTTGTCTCCAGACTTTTAATGTCAGCTTCATATTCCTCTTTATTTGATTAAGGTTATTTGTATGACCTTGTTTTTAATTCTACGTTTTCGAATACTAAATCTTCTTTATGTAATATCGGATTTCCTTGATCATCCCATTCCCATGCTGATACATAAGTATAGTCTTCATCGTTTCTCATAGCCTCGCCTTCAGGAGATTTATACTCTTCTCTGAAGTGTCCACCACAAGATTCATTTCTATCTAATGCATCTACCATCATCAGTTCTCCTAAGTCTAAGAAGTCCTCTACTCTCATCGCCTTCTCCAGCTCTGGGTTAAACTCATCCGCAGATCCTGGAATAAATAATTTAGTGGCGAACTCTTTCCTAAGTTCTTGTATCAACTGTCGGCCTTTCTTCAGACCTTCTGCACTACGTGACATACCACAGTATTCCCACATTATCTTACCTAATCTTCTGTGGAAGCTTTCTACAGATTCAGTACCATCGATAGCAAATAAACCAGAAATTCTCTCTTTTGTTGCTTTTTCTGCAGCTTCAAATTCTGGCGTATCTGTAGATATCTTAGGTGTTCTTATCTCATGAGATAAAAATTGTCCTATTGTATATGGTATAACAAAATATCCATCAGCTAATCCTTGCATCAGTGCTGATGCTCCTAACCTGTTAGCACCATGATCAGAGAAGTTAGCTTCTCCCAATGCAAATAAGCCTGGTACATTAGTCTGAAGATTATAATCTACCCAGATACCTCCCATCGTATAGTGGACTGCAGGGTATATTTTCATCGGATATTTATATGGATTCTCTCCAGTTATCTTTTCGTACATCTGGAAGAGGTTACCATACTTTGCTCTTATGACTCCTTCCCCTAATTCAGTTATTTTTTCTTTACTTGGATTGTCTATATTTTGACTCATAGCCTCTCCTTTTCCATATCTCTCTATCGCTGCTGCGAAGTCAAGGAAGACACCTAGTCCCGTCTTAACGATACCTTTGTTCTCATCAGTGGCTATCTTAGCTGCTCTGGATGCAACATCTCTCGGTACAAGATTTCCGAATGCAGGATACCTTCTCTCTAAGTAATAATCTCTGTCCTGTTCTGGTATATCAAGACCCGTCTTCTTACCGTCTCTAATTGCCTGTGCATCTTCTACTGTCTTAGGTACCCATACTCTACCATCATTACGTAGTGACTCTGACATTAGCGTCAGCTTAGACTGATATTCTCCAGATACAGGTATACACGTAGGGTGTATCTGAGTAAAGCATGGATTAGCCATTAAGGCTCCTTTCTTTACAGCTCTCCATCCTGCGCTTACGTTACATCCCATCGCATTAGTAGATAGGTAGAATACGTTACCATATCCTCCCGTAGCAAGGACGACACAATGTGCCGCATGTCTTGTTATCTCACCAGTCAATAGGTTTCTGGTAATAATACCACGAGCCTTACCGTCTATTTTTACAAGATCAAGCATCTCATGCCTATTATACATTTTGACCTGACCTTTACCTATCTGTCTAGAAAGTGACTGATAAGCTCCTAATAGCAGTTGCTGACCTGTCTGCCCTCTTGCATAGAAAGTTCTAGATACTTGTACCCCACCAAAAGAACGATTAGTCAATAATCCTCCATATTCTCTTGCGAAAGGCACACCTTGTGCCACTGCTTGATCTATAATCTCTGTGCTACATTCTGCGAGTCTATGCACATTAGCTTCTCTTGATCTATAGTCACCACCCTTGATCGTATCATAGAATAATCTATGGATACTATCTCCATCATTCTGATAGTTTTTGGCAGCATTGATACCACCCTGAGCGGCTATACTATGTGCTCTCCTTGGACTGTCATGGAATGTAAATGCTTTGACATTATATCCTAATTCTCCCAATGTCGCTGCTGCAGCAGCACCGGCTAAGCCCGTACCTACTACGATGACATCTAATCTCCTCTTGTTATTAGGAGCGACAAGATCCATTGATCCTCTATATTTATTCCACTTTTCTGCAAGTGGTCCTTCTGGTATATTTGCTTTTAAGTCCATCTGTCTGAATTTAGTAATTCCAAAGATTTTTAAAGAATACAAAAAGTGGGATTGCTGCAAATCCCAATGGTATTAATATAGAATAGCTCCAACCTATCATTTTGATTATAGGTGTATACTTCTTATGTACTAGTCCTAATGATGCAAAAGAACTGGTAAATCCATGTATAAGGTGTAGTGATATAGCAATAAGTCCTATGAGATATATAACTACTATCCACCATTTTGTGAATGCGAGATATACTTTTCCGTATAAATCTTTGACCTGATAATCTACTCCTTCATAAGTTATCATAGGTACAGTATCTGTAAATTTCATACTATACCAAAAGTCACCCATATGTATACATAAGAAGCCAAATATCAGTATACCCAGCAATGCCATGTTCTTAGACATCCAAGTACCATTCTTATATGTTGTAACAGCATAATTAGATCCCTTAGCTTTCTTATTTTGCCACGCAATTAATACCCCTTGTATAGCGTGTAACAATATACCAGCATAGAGGCCTATAGATAGGAACTTCACTAATGGATTAGTCGTCATAAAATGTGCATAGACATTAAATGCCTGTCCTCCATCTCCATAGAACAATTGTAAGTTTCCTATAAGGTGAACCACAAGGAATAAAACCAGAAATAATCCAGTTAATGCCATTACTAGCTTCTTACCGATACTAGATGTGAGGAATTCGATTAACCAAGCCATTTATCTTTCGTTGTTATGTTTCTAATTGTTGAAATCAGTTAAAGATAGAATCTTATAGCTGAGTCTTACAAAAATAATACACCAAAGAGGCTAATTTGTCATAACTCAGTATTTAGATTAAATCTAATTATTAACAAATACCGTGTTGATTTAAACCATAATATGTTGACAGTTAGTGGGTTTATTAAGAATCTAAATTCTCAGTTGTTCTATTAATTGGATATTAGTCAGTCACGAACAATTTATTTCTTTCACAATACAGCCACTCTATCAACATGTCTACTTTTATAATTCAGCAATATGTATATAATTTTCACCTAATAATACTCTATATCATAGGAGTACCTCGAGTATTGTACCAGAATCATGCTAGACAATAAGTCAAATAATAGCACAAGTAAGCTATGAGTTATAGCCCAATTCGTCATTTGTGTAATAAATCAGATAAATTTGTAGTAATGAACACAAGCAAATCATCAGAAATCAGTCATCTACTCGACTACTTTCCCGAAATATCTCTGCCAATAGTATTAACCGAAGACTTAGCCCTTACCTTTAGTTCTAAGAACAAACCTATACCCTCAGCTCTTATAGCAGCAACTTTAGCTGAGTGGGAACCGTTAGATGAGTATACTGAGATTGTTCCCTGCTTTCTCATACCTATAAATGATAAGTGTGATGCCATCGTATACTGGGTAGGATCATTAATGACTTATGAATACAATATTGTAACTATCCACGAAAAACAAAAACTGGTAAACAAGAAAGTTATCGCAGGAACTATCAGTAATGGTCAGACCATTAAAAAATCTGTAGCTCACATAGATGAAGACTATAATATAAATTGTGTAGTAGGAGAATCAGCTGTCAATGACAAGTACAGCCCCAATCACAGCAAATCTTATGGCTTCGAAATATTACCTGATGGTCAAATCATGACCTCAGATGAACAAAACAACATATGGCAAAAAGAAACAAATTAAAAGGAAAAACCTTTAAGCCCGACTTACTCAAATCATTTATCTTCAAATACTTCCTCAAGAATCCTAAGAAAAGAATGGATGCAGGAAGTCTTAGAAAAAAATTAAAAATCGCCAATCCAAAGCCTGACTTAGTTAAAGTCTTACAACTTCTTGTAAAAGAAAATGCTATACGTGGCGTAGGTGAACGCAAATATGTCCTCAAAAAGAAATCTGAAGAAAAGTCGGACAGATCAAGTGGACCAAAAGCCGGATCCAAAAAACTACTAACAGGACGTGTCGATAGTATCAGAAGTGGTGCAGCTTACATCATTATAGAAGATTATGATAAAGATATCTACGTACACGAAAGACATCTGAAGAGTGCCGTCAACGGTGATATAGTAGAAGTGGAAATAAAACACGTAGGTGGTAAAAACCCCGAAGGTCGTGTACGTAACATCGTCAAAAGAAATACACCACAAATCATCGGTACTATCAATATCGGTAAAAGACACGGTACAATCACCCCAATAAGCAAAAAGATAAACCTCGAAGTCTTTATCAAAAAAGACAAATACAAGAATGCTAAGGATGGTGATAGAGTCATCGTTAATATCACAGACTATGGCAATGCCGAGAATCCTACTATATGGGGAGAGATAGATAAGGTGATAGAGAATATGAGTGAGCATGATTTCACTATGGAAAGCATCCTAGTAGAGAATGGCTTCAGTTCAGATTATCCTGACGCTGTACTTAAAGAAGTAGAGAAGTTCGAAGATAAAATATCACAAGAAGAAATAGACAAAAGAAGAGACTTCAGAGAAATTCTAACTTTTACTATAGATCCTGATACAGCTCAAGATTTTGATGATGCTATATCTTATCAAGTCTTAGACAATGGGGACACAGAAGTAGGCGTACACATAGCTGACGTTACTCATTTCTTAAAGCCCAATACTGCATTAGATAAAGAAGCATTCGAACGGTCAACTTCTGTATACTTAGTAGATAGGTGTATCGCCATGCTGCCAGAAAAACTATCTAATGTTCTCTGTAGTCTTAATCCTAATGTAGATAGACTCGTCTTCTCAGCGGTATTTACATTCGATACCAAACACAAACTGAAAGATGAGTGGTATGGCAAGAGTGTTATACATTCTGACAAACGATTCACTTATGAAAGTGCACAAGAATCTCTCAATGACAAAGATGGCTTATACCATGAAGAATTAACTATCGTCAATAAAATAGCTCATAAATTACGTAAAGAAAAATTCAAGAAAGGCGCTATTGCATTCGAAACAGATGAAGTCAAATTCATTCTCGATGAAAACAAAAAACCTACAGGGGTATTCGTCAAAGAAAGATTAGATACTCACCTACTTGTAGAAGACTTTATGCTATTAGCTAATAGAAAAGTAGCAGAGTATGTCTCTACCAAAAACAAAGGTCAGAAAATTCCTTTCGTATATAGAATACATGATCTACCTGATCTTGACAGATTAGTAGACTTGTCACTATTCATGCAAGATTTTGATGTTAAGTTAGATCTATCTACGCCTGACAATATCACCAAGTCATTCAATGACCTCTCTGCCAAGGCAAGAACAGATGATAAGTATAAGCTGCTTATGATGATGGCCATCAGAACGATGTCCAAAGCAGAATACTCTACTGATAACATCGGTCACTATGGACTACATTTTGATTACTACACTCACTTTACTTCTCCCATAAGAAGATATTCTGATGTATTAGTACACAGAATTCTGGAGAAAAACTTAGAGAAAGATCACTACGCAGATAAAGAAAAACTTCAAATGCAATGTGTGCACATAAGTAAGCAAGAACGTCGAGCTATGGAAGCCGAGCGAGACTCTATCAAGTACAAGAAAGCTGAATATATGGCTGATCATATAGGAGAAGAATACGACGGTATCGTATCCGGTATGATAGAGAGAGGAGTATTCATAGAGATCTCCGAAACTAAAGCTGAAGGCATGATACCTTTCGAAAGATTTAAAAATAATTACACTGTACAATCAGGAAGATATAAAGCCATCAATGATGACAATAGGAAGGATGTTCTTAAGATGGGAGACAAGATAAGAGTAAAAGTTATCTCTGTAGATCTAGGCAGTAAGCAGATAGAACTGGAGATTATCGATTAGGTATTTTCTTGCTTTAAGCAAATAAAAAAGGGAGATTGACTGACTGTCAATTTCCCTTTTTTATTTATTATTTCTTGGTAAATTATCTTACTCGCAGAATAGCTCTCTACCTGCTACCTTCTTAACTAGTTAATAACTGTTATATTCTACCTGACCCACTGATAACTATCCAATAATTCTATAACATCTTCTCGCAGGAAATCATACACGGGAGCTATAGAGTCTCTATTAACCTGAGCCTTAAAGTATAAGCTTCCTCTCATGAAGTGTGTAGTAGAATCTGTAACAAAAAACTGTAGAGGCGTAGCTACAGGACCATCTATTTCAAAGAGGATTCCATGTACATTATTTTGTGGTTTGCTGATCTTAATTTCGTCACGATAATTAGCTTTGATATTATGCTTATCTGCTAACTCAAATGCATCAAGCATCAACTTGTCAAAATGCTTACGATTATCTATATCAATATAACTCAGGTGTAGATAAGCATTCAGTTCTTGAGAGTATAGATCAAACCAACACTTATTCTGAGCATTATCTTTCTGAAAAGTATCTTGTAGTACATCAAAGTAATCAGGAATATTCATCTCAAATGGACAATCATTAAAAACCTGCAAGTGGTATGATTTTTCTGGATATTCTATTCGGGGATAGATACGTGGCTTAGGAAGTTGCGGTCCATTGTCTGTACAAGACGTCCACAAGATAATTGTAATTACTGATAGTATAACAATTCGTATCATAATATGGTTAAATGAATTTTTTCTATTCGCCTCTTAGTTACCGAGACTATTTTTAAACGAAATTGGCCTATAGATATTTCTCTATCCTTCTTAGGTATCTTTCCTAATCTCACGAGTACCAATCCTGCAAGAGAGTCCGCCTCTTGCATATGATTATCAAACGATCCCTTATCTACTCCTATGATCCGGGCAACATCACTTAACAGTGTCTTACCATCAAAAATATAGTTATCTGGACTTATTTTTATAAAGTCTACTTCTTCATCATCATCGAATTCTCCTTTGATCTCTCCTATCACCTCTTCCATGATATCTTCTAAGGTGATGATACCTGCACTCCCTCCGAATTCGTCAACGACGATACCCATATGCATTTTTCTCTGTTGGAATTCTTTGAGTAGATCGTCTATTTTTTTTGACTCCGGCACATATAGAATGCTTTCTCTTACCAGCTTCTGCCACTCAAAGTCATCAGCTTCTTGTGAGTATTGTAACAAGTCCTTGACATATAGAATTCCGACAAGCTCATCAAAGACTTCGAGGTATACAGGTATTCTAGAATAACCACTTTCTTTTATGACCTTAAGAACTTCATGGTATGATTCATTGACCTCTACAGCTACTACATCGACACGAGATTTCATTATCTGCTTAGCAGATACATTACCAAATTTTATAATACCTCTGAGTATGTCTGCTTCTTCGTCATCACTGTATACAGTTAGCCTTATTGCTTTATCTAAATCCTCCTTGCTTGTATCGTCTATGCCTGACTTTTTCGATATATAGTTAGACTCAAGTTTAGAACTCCATGCGACAAGAAGCTTGCTGAACGGATTGAGTATCACTGTAAGTAACTTCATAGGAGAAGCCATAATCTTACAAAACTTTATATTATTAAGATTAGCATATATCTTAGGTGCTACCTCACCGAAAAGTACTAAAATAAATGTAACACCGACTACGGTGATAAGAAAATTCATAATACGTCCTATCGATAGCGCAGAGCGGTTAAGCTCCTCTATCGTATTACCTTCATACCATGGATTAATATCGCATATAAATCTCCCCATAGACATGAGAGCACTTTCTCCTATAAGCTGCTGTAGGATATAGTCTGATAAGATGACTATCCCGATATTAATGAAGTTATTACTTATAAGTATCGTAGCCAGTAACTTTCTATGGTGCTCGAGAAGGCCGAGGATCGTCGTGCTTGTTTTACTTTCTTCGCCTTTAATATCCTCTAAGTCGGCTGGAGACATAGAAAAGAAAGCAACCTCTGAACCTGATACGAGCGCAGATCCACATAGTAATATACAAAGCAATATAACACATAATAGTAGTGTCATCTCGTAAGCTTTATGTTACAAGTGACTAAGTATATTTCGGGGGGAGGTTCTGAGTCCAATTATTTATTATTATATCAATAAAAAAACTACAATTAGAAAGGAAGATCATCTTCTGATACTTTCAGATTCTGAGTACTACTTTCTGGAGTGGTTGTTTCAAATTTTGGAAAGCTTTTCTCGTCATCAGCACTAAGGCCTCTCATACCACCACCTTGACCAGAATTCTCTCTCTTATCTAGTGGCTTTAATACTTGGGCCACGATATCTGTATTATACCTATCGTTACCATCCTTATCTTGCCACTTACGGGTTGTTATCTTTCCCTCTATATAGACCAGACTGCCTTTCTTAAGATTTTTCTCCGCAGTAGTTGCCAGATATCTCCAAGCAACGATGTTGTGCCATTCTGTAAGACTCTGCCACTCTCCAGCTTTGTCTTTATAATTTTCGCTTGTCGCAATAGAAAAACTAGCAACATTAGAACCGTTTTCTAAATTTCGAACTTCAGGATCTTTGCCCAAGTGTCCTACTAAAGTGACTTTGTTTATCATTATATATGGTCTTGTTATTTTAAAATAAAGTTATGGATAAATCCTTGAAATACAAATCTATGATTTTTGGCCATGCAAATGAGGATAATTTATCGTTAGGACTGATTATGTAGGCAGGATTATCTATTTCTGCTACGGAGTACGGTAGTTTTATAATGCAGAATTGAGCATGTATGTACTGATGTGTAAGTGTTTGCTTGAATATTCTTGATTTATAGGTGTCAATATCGTGATTATTGAAGCCGATAAAAGAAGCATTGGGATCAACATCAAATCCACTAACTTCTTGCAGTGGAAACTTATATAAGCCTTGCCATATATCCTTATCAGATCTTTTATGTATAATAGTATATCCCTCGTTATCTATGATGTGAAAATAATAGAAGTATCGTTTTGACTTTTTAATCTTCTTTGACTTATAGGGTATAGACGCAATAATATCATTGTGACGTGCAACACAAGAAGCGGAGACTGGACATTTGTCGCAAGACGGATTCTTATACGTGCAACATAAGGCACCCATCTCCATGATAGCTTGATTAAAGACTGACGGCTCTTGGTGACTGATTAGTTGGGTACCTATCTCAGCTATTCTGCTCAGCGTGGGCTTGATATCTACCGCTTCTTCTATACCCCACAAGCGAGAGATAAGCCGTATCACATTACCATCTACCACAACATGGGGGAGATTATAAGCAAAACTCGCTATTGCAGAAGCAGTATATGGTCCGACGCCTTTGAGCTTCAGAAGCTCCTTATAAGTAGTAGGAAATACGCCGTCTAAGTCTTGACAGATGTGCTTAGCTGTAAAGTGAAGATTTCTGGCCCGGCTGTAGTATCCGAGACCTTCCCATAGTTTGAGTACTTCGTCTTCTGATGCATTAGCTAAGGTATTTACGTCAGGAAAAGCTTTGATAAATCTATTATAATATTCTAAGCCTTGCTGTACTGTTGTCTGCTGTAGTACAATCTCTGATATCCATATAGTGTAGGGATCTGTAGTGTGACGCCACGGTAGGTTCCTGGCATTTTTTTTATACCAGTTGACTATTTTTTTGGAGAGGGATTTATAATTATGATCTTCAGACATATAGTTGCCCAAAGATCACAATTATAAATAACTAAAAAACTAAATTTATTAAGCTGATAGCTTCATTCTTATCGTAGACATATCGCCATATGAGCTGAAAAGCTTTGCTTTGAGTGCTTTCCTTGCGAAGAATATTCTACTCTTTATTGTACCTAATGGCAACTCAAACTTATCAGCAATTTCTTGATACTTAAATCCTTCAAAGTGCATCATGAATGGGATTCTGATGGAATCATCCAATGATTGTATCATACCTGATATCTCTTCTAATAAGAGATTTCTATCTACATCATTATCTATAGAGTTAGACGTAGAGTTGAGATAATAGAGGTTCTCAGTTGTATCAATTATAGTATTGGCTTTGACCTTTTTTCTATAATTATTGATAAATATATTTTTCATGATGGTAAACATCCATGCTTTAAAATTTGTCCCTGGTCTGAACTTCTCCTTGTTATGTATCGCCCTGAATTTAGTCTCCTGCATGAGATCTTGAGCGTCATCAGTATTCTTAGTCAGGTTGTATGCAAATGCATTTAGTGACGGGTTGATTACTGTAATTTGGCTGCAGAATTCATTGTTTGACATAATCTGTTATTTTGTTATACAAATATAGGATATAGTTAAACAAAATTCAACATCGTCTGGTCTAATTTTGGGCCCACAGTATTGGCTTGTAAGAAATTTAAGTTATAATTCTCTATTAATCAGTACATTATGCCAATTAACGATAGTAATTAAACTTTCAGAAATAATTGAAAGTTTAATTATTTCTGTGATTTGAGGAGTAGTCCAAGGGCTATCAGCCCGAAAATGACATTAGGAAGCCATGCTCCGAGAATGGGATCTAAAGAAAGATTATTAGAAAAAGTAGAAGAGAACTGAGAGACGACAACGTAGGCAGCACCTATTATTACACCTATGGCTAGATGAAGTCCCATACCTCCTCGTATCTTACGAGATGCGATAGCGAATCCGATTACTGTCAGTATAATAATAGCAAACGGCTGAGAAGACCTTAAGTATAATTCTACAAGGTAATTTTTTTCAGCACCGATACCTCTTTCCTTTTTACGTTGGATATACTCCTTGAGATCAGAGGTATTCATATTTTCCATTCCTTTAGTATTTCTTGTAAAATCTTCTGGCGTAAGATCAAGAAGTGTATCGAGGGTTTCAGAATTTGCAATTATTATTTCTTCTTTGAGCCCATCTATTCTTCTGATGCTGTAATTCTTTATTGTCCAGAGATTAGGAGCTTCTTTGAAGGTGAGTTTTTCTGCTTTCAGCACTTCTACTAAGTTGTTATCCTTAAACCTCTCTAGACGAAAAATTCTTCCAGAACTATCTCTCTTGATATACCGTCTTATAAATATCTTCTGATCAGGATTAAGATAAAAATGAATATCATTCTGTAAGGTTTGCTCGATGTTCTTACGTAGAACTTCTGCTTCGAATTCGTTCTTAAGCTTATTGCTATGTGGGATAAGGTAATTCTTACCAGCCCATAACAAAGCGGATATGATGAAAGCTGCCACTAAGTAAGGCACTAAGATTCTATATATAGATACACCTCCACTTAGCACGGCGATAATCTCAGAGTCTTTAGCTAATCGTGATGTGAAGAATATAACGGCAATAAGTGAAAACAAGGGCCACATAAGCCCATTAATCCAAGGAATGAAATACAAGTAATAATTAAGCATGACCTCGAAGAAGCTCAAGTCTGCATTTATAAACTTATTAATCTTCTCACTGTAGTCTATAACGATACCTATAAGTGTGATAAGAAACATCGTAAAGAAAAAACTGGCTAAGTATTTCTTTATAATATATCCATCAAATTTCTTAAGCATCATATACGAGAGTATGTAAGATATTATAATCGCTTCCTTAAGAACGGAAGAATCTCATCTTTCCATGTAGAAAAGACGCCTTCTTCTATTTTTTCTCGGGAGACTCTCATAAGATCAAGATAGAACGCCAAGTTATGCACACTTGCTATCTGACTTGCTAATAATTCTTTGACTTGGAATAAGTGCCTTAGGTATGCCTTAGAATATCGGGTAGACAATGTAGAATTAGAACCTGTATCTATTATACTAAAGTCTTTTTTCCACTTTTCATTTTTGATATTAATAATGCCCTCCCATGTATATAACATACCATGACGAGCATTACGAGTAGGTAACACACAGTCAAACATGTCTATGCCTAAGCCTACACATTCTATCAGATTCTCTGGAAGTCCTACACCCATCAGGTACCGTGGCTTATCTTCGGGTAGAATGCCTGTACATACATCCGTCATAGCGTAGAGGTCCTCATGAGGCTCTCCCACAGATAATCCACCTATGGCATTGATTGCTTGATCTGTCTGAGCTATATATTCTGCAGACTGTATACGTAGGTCCTTGTAAGTACTTCCTTGTACTATAGGAGCGAATGTTTGATTATACCCATAATGTGGATCTGTCTCATCGAATCGCTTAATGCATCTGTCCAGCCATCTATGGGTCATCGCTATAGACTTCTTAGCATAGTTATACTCGCATGGATATGGCGTACACTCATCGAATGCCATGATAATATCTGCTCCGATGGTTCTCTGTATATCCATGATGCTCTCTGGTGTAAAGAAGTGCTTGCTCCCATCTATGTGAGAAGAGAACTTGACACCCTGCTCGGTTATCTTACGCCGAGCACTTAGAGAATAGACTTGATATCCTCCCGAGTCAGTCAATAAAGGCTTCTTCCAATCCATGAATTGGTGTACTCCGCCTGCCGCTTGAATGACATCCAGACCGGGCCTGAGATATAGATGATATGTATTAGCAAGAATAATATCCGCAGCAATATCGTTTTCGAGGTAGGATTGATCTACTGTCTTGACGGTCGCTTGGGTACCTACAGGCATAAAGATAGGTGTCTTGATAGGGCCATGATCAGTATTAATAATACCTGTTCTTGCTTTAGATCCGGGGTCTTTGTGTGATATGCTAAAATCCATAGTAGCTCAAAGGTAGATTTAATACCATTTATGGTTGAGGATTTTGCAATAGATTTTGAATATGATTTATTGAGATCAAGACATAAATAGTTTCTACATAGATTTCCTTAGATTTATTAGTTCATATCCGTGTATTCATATTTGAAAAATTAATTGGGATGAAGATTCATAAGTTGTCACACGTTATAGCAGTACCATTTGCACTACTGCTTTTCTATATCCTATATGAAACTTTTCTTAATGACAATTCCACCTTACTCTTATATGGCGTATTCCCGGCGATGGTTATTATCTTGATATACCTATTTCAACCACAGATTAATTATTGGTGGCTGAGCAAACACCCCATAGAGATAGATGAAAAGGTGATAAAAATGCTCGATAATACTAATCCCTTCTATAGATCTCTAAGTCAGGATGATAGAAAACTGTTCCGTAACAAGCTGAGCCTCTATGTAGAAGGGAATGCCTTTATGTCTAAAGGCATGGAACAAGATTTTGATGTGCCGTATGATGTGAAGATGATGACTGGCCAGATACCTATATCTATGATGTGGAATAAGAAAGATCAGTTTCTCAAGGCATTCGAACGTATAGTTATATACAAGCATGCATTTCCGAGTCCTAAGCATAAGTTCCTTCATACAGCGGAGTCCGATATTGAAGATGGCGTGATTATATATTCATTACAACACGCCGAAGCAGCTATATTACATCCAGATCAGTTCTTTAACGTCGCCTGGTATGCCTATGCAGAAGCATTAGTCAAAGCCTATCCTAACTTAGATTACCCTGACCTGGACACATCTACGTGGGGTATTATAGAAAAAGCCTCCGGTATATCTCAAGATAAAATTATGAAGACATTAGGGTATGAATATGTAGACATCCTACCGATACTTATCACTATATACTTCCTTAATGGCCATAGCTTAAGAGAAATAGACTCCGATATCTATAATCAAGTAGAGAAAGCCCTTAATTAAACAGATCATAAAGTAAAAAACTTTACACTTTTCAGATAGGTGTAGAGTCTGTGTATCAAAATCAACGACTTACTGTAGTGGATACCCTACAGTACTGGGTATATATATGCCATAGATTTGTTTTGTATTTAAGCGATAAGCTAATACAACCTTACCACCCTCCCTTTAGATAGAATATTTCTCAAAGCTCAACTCTACTCCTATGAACCTTATTAAAGTCATCTTCCTACTACTATGTGCAACTCAGATATCTGCTCAGTGTAATAATTGCAGCGAGATTAACCTTAATGGTGACTTCGAGCTTAAGCACAACATCCCAGGTACAGAAAATGCTAACGGTATCATGCAAGGCGAAATACAGAACTGGTATAATACACACGGATCAGCAGATTACTTCGATAACTTATGGAACTGGTATTATATGAGTGGTATACAGAGCACTATGGGTCACCTATGTTATGGAAGCAGACCATCACATGATCACAGCGAAGGCATGTACACATCAGTAGATATTCTTGCAGACGAGGATCTTACTTATTGTGTCACTTTTGATTACGGCTCTCACTGTGATTCTGACAAAGACGGAAAGGCACACATCTACTTGACTAACAATCTACAAGAAGGTCCTACTAATGCTTTTATGTTTCCAAGAGCTAATACACATACTACATGGTTTGATAACTCTAAGATGATAGACGCTATTGTATTGGACGAGGAGACAGAATTTACAGAAGTAGGTATGACAACATACTCTGCTACTATAGATCCTGATGAGTCTTACAGTCAGCTTTGGTTTTTTACAGAATACTTACATTCTGATGGAGAATTTGCTAACTGTGGATTTATGCTTGATAATGTAAAGGTAAGTTGTAAGACTTCTGCATTAGCAGATATCTCTATGGTAGACTTAGGAGATGGAAGAGTAGAGTTAACACCTGTTTTTTCTAAAGAATTAACTGGTGTAAATTATGAGTGGAACATAGGTACAGAAAAGAGAAACCAAAAAACAATTATCATAGATCAGCAAAGTACATCTCAGGAAATATGTCTTAACATAACAGATAGTAGAGGTGCTTGTGCAGAAGCGTGTATAACAGTAGGTAGCTTAAATGGTGCTGTAGGTCAAAGCTTATGTGATTATGCAGTATGTCTGGATGCAGCAGGAGGAGTGCCTACAATAGAAGCTATAGAACTTAAGACAATAACTGGTGAGATAATTACTATAGATAACTCATTTCCTGAGTTTGACTTTCCTTACTGTATCGGTGCATGGAATATGTGTGCTGATGGTGCTTACGAATTAGAGCATCTTGTTACAGATCTTAATATGTGGATGCTCAATAATGAATACCAAGGACAAGTAGCTAAGACAGAAGACTCTGGATATATAGAAGGATGTAGAGCTAATAAGCTATTAATATTTCAATCAGAATTATCATTTGAATCACTTGTCATAGGTAACGAAAAAGAAATAGAAAACTATAATATCTACTTCCAGCAATCACACTGTAATGAAATACCAAACGAAGAAAGCGAAACAGCAAACTTAGAAGAGACTCAAGCATATCCTAACCCAGCTATCAGTATAGTTAACGTTACTCTGCCTCAGAATAATGAGAACAACTCTTGCAGTATAGACTTAAGATGCCTTAACGGTAATATATTAGAATCTTACGATGTAGATATGAGTCAGAATAATACAATGCAAATAGACTTAAGCCAAAGACAAGCGGGTATCTATTACATCAATGTGACAACTGATAGCGGTATAGAATCTCACAAGATTATCAAGCTATAGCTTCCACTTAATATTGCAGCCAGCACTAGGTATCTGAGGTTGTATCTCTGTGATGCCAAGCGTCAGAGCATCTATAGCAAATCTTAGGTCAGCACCAGTCACTGGTATATCGTTACCAGGCCTACTCGCATCCATACGACCTCGATAGACAAGTACATCGTTCTTATCAAACAAGTAAAAGTCAGGCGTACAAGCTGCATCATAAGCTTTAGCTACCGACTGATCTGCGTCATACAGATATGGGAACGGATACTTAAGCACTTGCGCTACGATATTCATTTTCTCAGGGCTGTCATCTTGATATTTTTCTACATCATTAGATGATATTGCAGCGAATCCTATTCCTTTAGGAAGATATTGATTAGCGATATTAACAAGCTCATGGTTGATATGTATAACGAATGGGCAATGATTACAACTGAATACGATCATCGTCCCCTTCTCGCCACGAATATCATCCAGACTAAGCGTTCTGCCAGAGACAGTATCTACTAATGAAAACGAAGGTGCTTTTGTACCTAATGGTAACATATTAGATTCTTTGAGAGACATATGAGCGTTTTATTATTTACAATTATTATTTATTCCGAGTACATAATGGTTGACGACATCTAAGGCGACAGCAGCCTCGCTGCCTTGAAATCCCGAGATCATTTCTGGCTTTAATTTTTCTTTGGCGTAAGCCGTATACATCTTAGATAATGGCATGTAAGTCCAGTGCCACTTTTCTTCATTATAACCATGAGGACGATCTGTACCCTTAGCAGAATACGGTCTGCAGTAGCCGTAAGTCATCGCATTGTTCTCAAGCCACGAAAATAATTTGAGACCGTCACCTCCTTCAAACCATTCATTATTAAAACTATTAAAATCAATATCGCTACCCCAATGATGTCGAGAAGTGCCTGGCATAGAACTGTATTCTAATATCTTACGTGCACGCTCTACAGGGTCCACGTACTTTGTGCTGGCATTCTCACCATTACTTAATATCGTTTTGCCAGTCCATTTTTTTTCCCAGATTGTTTTTTGATAATCAAAGTTTCTTGCCGCTGATCGGATGACTAATTGTATACCGTCTTTCTTAGCAGCTGCATGCATCTCTAAGAAAGCAGCATAGGCTTCTTTTTTCATTAGGAGACCAGCCCTATCAGCGTATTCAGATGATATCGTTATAAATGAAGTATCAACGGAAGGATCGAACTTACCCATGATAAAGTCAATAGTAAGGTCTGTAGGATATTCTACCTTGACTACTTTTTCTTGTGTCGGTACGACTTCTTTGTTAGATGAAGAAGGCGAAGACGTACACGCGAGAAGCGTTATCATGGCGGCTATAGATAATAGTATTGTCTTGCTATACTTCATCACCCTTCTTAGTTCCATAATTAAATAATCCTTTCTCTTTTATCAAGGGTACAAGAACTGGCGGAACAAAACTTTCCCATTCTTGACTTCCTGCTTCTATAGACTCTAATACATTCCATGGCAATATTTCAAGTTTCTTCTTGTCATAAGTGTTAATCTCCACAATCTGTTGTGCATCTATAAGGTGCTTATATAAGAAGTGGATGCCGTCAGGGACCATGAGTGTCCTAGCATTAATAAGCTCACCACCTTCTTCTAAGTAGGCAGGATACACATATACCGTTATGTTACGGTTAAATAATTCTCCGAAAGCAATTAATAGTCTGCCATCTTGATTATTGTGATACTTCTCCTCAATAATCTGAGATAATTCCCTTACACCTATCACGAGCCCTAGGTGACCTATCCTATGGTCTGCTAAGTAATTAATAAGGTTCTGATGATTACTACAATCAGAGATAATGACATTGTGTCCAAGTGCACATAGGGCATCTGCTCTTTCGAGAAAGTCCGCTTCGTCTATTTCGCCATTGACTTTGAGGTTTTCCATTGTTACCTCAGCGATAATCGCTGCATTATCATCCTCTACACTATCCTCTTCTACAAACTGCTTGTAGCCTGCCTCAAATACATCAAGAGTAACACTCGTAGGAGGTCTGAAGTGTCCGCGGACGACCATCAAGTCTTTCTTCCATAGAAATTCGGAAGCATGTATATTGGTCTTATCCTTACTGAATATAGTTACATCAGTCAGCTGATACTGCACAGCATAGAGGGCCAATAAACGATTATCTACGTGGTTAAAATCTGGTCCTTCGAGACGGATCATATCAATGCTCACCCTCCCAGCGATACCATCTACGAGGGATTGCACAAATTCCTTAGGATCATGGTGACTCTTAAAGCAAGCATAGACCATATTAACACCAAGAACTCCGATAGCTTCTTGCTGTAGGTGGTTATTCTGATCACTCATCTTGACATGTACAATCAAGTCATTAGTAGGACCATCGGGTGTAACCTGGAATCTTACACCCATCCAACCATTACCTTTGATCGTTCTCTTATAGTTAATAGCCGCTACAGTATCTGCAAATGCAAAGAAGGTCGTCTCAGGTCTCTCCTTAGTCAATCTATCCTCCATAAGCTGATACTCGTGGTCCAGCATCTTATATAATCGAGATTCGCATACATAACGACCACTCTCTTCTACGCCATATATAGCATCAGAGTAGGTCTTATCATATGCAGACATCGTCTTGGCTATAGTTCCTGCAGCAGCACCTGCCTGAAAGAAACATCGAGCGACCTCTTGCCCGGCTCCTATCTCAGCGAATGTGCCATAGATTTTCTTGTTAAGATTGATATTCAGAGCCTTTTGCTCTGCTGTGAGTATGTGTCGTTTAGTAGAATTCAAGTGTCTTGTAATTTTGGCGCAAAGATATGGAATTTCTTGGGGTGTAATTCAACACAAAATAGAAGCCTTAATAATCTCTCGATATAATAGTGAATAAGACAAACAGAAATTCAATCATCTGAAGTAGTTAGTTCTGAGGATTATAATAATTCTTAGCAATGAAAGAACCTGAAATTTTAAGTACTTTGGGACAAGTATGCAGCATCGGGATCAAGATTTGTCTGAGGTAGGACGGACAGGTGTAACCTCGATCCAATGCACTTGAAACAAATGAGAAGAAGAAGTAAGACTTAAAAAGAAGATATCCAAAATATAAATGAGAGAAAAAACGGATCGGGATGAGTGTAGAGCATCGAGGTCGGAACTTGTCCGCCGTAGGAGGAGACCTCGACGATCACGATTTTACCCCGATGGTCGAGGTTTCCGCCAGAGGACGGACAGGTGTAACCTCGATCCAATGCACTTGAATCACAGGAAGAAGAATTAGAAAATGAAAGAGCAAAAAAAGATTTGAAATAAATAAAAGTATTAAAGTGACAAAAGTGATGAGTGAACAGCATCGAGGTCGCAACTTGTCCGCCGCAGGAGGAGACCTCGACGAGGGTAAAAGTTAAATAGTTTTAAATGAAATTGACTACACAAATAGTTTTTCTTCTTGTATTGATTTTAATACTTACTAATTGCAAAGATGATGCCCTTAATAGAACCAAAGTTAAGTATCACTTTGGGAACACGATATATGATTGTACTGGATATTATAAAAAAGGTAATTTAGTAAAAGTGTTATGTTTTAATAACGATAGCGTCAAGGTAATTGAACATAAATATGCACTTGAATCTGACAGTAATTCGTTGAGTGCATATTACGATAATGGAGAATTAAAAGAGGAAGGTTTCTTTTTAAGAAATTCGCAGGTAGGAGTTTGGAAAATATATTATCAAAATGGTTCATTGAAGGAATATAGGTTTTATAAGCTGAATAATGCAGCTGACTCAACTACATTAATTTATAACAAGCAATATGATATAGAAGGAAATTTAATTAGCTGCTATCTTCCATTACAAATTAGGAAAGACTCTCTTCCAAAAATATTAAGAAAGGATAGTACTTATAAATTATATGTTGATCTTGAATACTCAGAATTTGATAGTGTCAACAGCACATGCATATTAGACCCGTTTCCTTTTAGTAGTTTGGGGGCAGACACATCTGCTTTTTATGGAAGGAGTCTTTATTATGAATTTACTCCTATTAAAACAGGGAAAGATTCAATATCTGGAACATACTTTGAGATGAATGCAAATCACAAGTATAAAGATGAAAAAACTATTGCTGAATATCCATTTAAGCTTGTCTATGAAGTAGAATAGACCCCGATGGTAGAAGTTTCCTCCAGAGGCGGACTGGTGTAACCTCGATCAGGTGTTCTTGAAACGTATGCGAGAAACACATGAAAAAGAAATAGAAAAATAAAAGAGCAAAAAAGAAGAGTTGAAATAAAAGAAGGTATTAAAGTCACAAAAGAGATGAGTGTATAGCATCGAGGTCGGAACTTGTCCGCCGCAGGAGGAGACCTCGACGATCAATGGTTGAATTATTAGACATAGGTGTTACAGAAGGATATATTGATACATAGAAAAGACATAACTATATATAACCATGCATGTGATATGAGTGTATGGCATCGAGGTTGCAAACCTCGACGATCGGATTATATCATACCTCAACAAATGTCCAGCCATGGGAATTTAACGTAAAAAAGGGAGATGTGATTCCTGCATTTCTTGTAAACAAAAGACGATAACAAATGGATAGCATAAAGAAATACCGTTTAATTATCTTTTTGGCAATTGGATTTTTAATGATGTGTCGTCAAAAAGCTCAAAATATTTACGGGCTTGAAACGAGTAATTGTAAAATAGAGAAAGAAATTGATGGCGAAACTCACTTCTATGAATTATCATGCGATGAGTGGGATGTAGAAATAGATTACGGTTATGGAGTTTATTCTCAAAACAATACTTATACTTCTGAAGACTATTTAGATAAGGAAAAGTGGAAGATGCTTGTTATACCAAAGTTAAAGTTTGAAGGTACTACTAAAGTCGATATGCATAAAATAATGGATAGTATTGAAATTTTATCTATAGATGAATTCTTAAATGCAAAATTAAGATATGCAGGACGAGACTTCGACTACAAAATTAGTATACCATCAGATATTGCAAATTTTGTAGAAGAAAGAGAAGTAAAAGGAAACGTTACAAAAAGGTTGATATACGAGAAAGAAAGAATGCAAACTTTTAAATATTTTGTGGTAAATAACAATAACGTGAACAATGGTTCACCAGAAGCTATAGCTATAAGTTTAAAGTCAAGTCGAATTTTGGATATAGAAGAGGTAAGAAATATACTTTCGACAGTAAAATTACCATGAAAAATAATCTGATTAAATATATTGATCCTGATGGCATGAGAATAGTTCTTCCCCTGATGGTCGAGGTTTCCGCCAGAGGCGGACAGGTGTAATCCGTTCGGCGTAGGCTGAAGCAGAGCAAAAAGAAGAGCCGCCTAAGTCGTAAATAATTTCAAGACTCTGTCTTGAGTAAAAGCAACAAAAAGAAATATTTAAAATCTAGAATACATATATAGAATAACATTAGAAATTAAAACAACCATATTATGAATCAAAAAATAAAGCAAATCATCTTC
>CALLAG010000344.1 GCA_938002705.1 uncultured Saprospiraceae bacterium
TGGCAATAGTAATTTTAAGGACAACAATGCACTCTCCCTTCCATCAACGAGGGAAGGGATATGAATTTCGCATAGCGAAAGAAAAGGGATGGGTTTGTCCTTGATGTAATGCATCTAATCATAGTTCCTTGCAGCCTACATACTAACATAACCTATCTAACGAGAACATAAGATACAAGCATATAGGATCGAGGTTACACCTGTCCGTCCTCTGGCGGAAAACTCTACCATCGGGAATGGGTTCGTACTCTGAGAAATCTTAATTTGAAAGAAGAAAAGCTCCTGCACCACCGATTAATGCAAAAACAAAAATTAACCCATATAAAATAACGGTAATCAAAGTTAATATACCTATGAACTTATAACATGATTTTAGATTCTTGAAGCTCTCTGATAATTGTTCTTGATTATTATCTGTTATGGCTGTTTTCATTTTAGAAGAAAACTTATATAGATACATTAATGGGAAGTAATATAACAATGCTATCAACAGATACATAATCGTAACACCTACCCCACCTAAAGCGCCACCAGCACCTCCTAAGTCTTCTGTCATAGAACTCATCATAGTCCCCATAAATAGACCAGCAAATACTGCAGCTATAACCACAAACGCTATCATGACAAAGCCAACTATTGATAATAGCTTAGACCATTTAGCAGTTTCTAAAAGATAAGATTTAACATCTTGTGTTAACACAAGAGAATCTGAGGGGACGCTATCGTCTAATAATTCATTCATGATTGTAAAGTTTGTTTTTAGTTAAAAATGCATCTTTTTATAAATCGTTGTGCATATAAAAAGATGAATCGTGTTCTCTAAATTAAGACTTTTTACTAAAAATTAAGAATCAATATTTACAGAGCCCTACTGGTGTATATTTTGTAATATAGGATACCTCTATCTACTACATTCTTGCCTGAACAGAAAATTGAAATTTTCTTAAGCGAATATAATGGACATATACTGCGTTGTTCATCAGTCATTTAGCGAAGGTTATAATCCCTCTTCTCGCCTTGTCTATGTCCATTCTATTCTACTTTCAACTCAAGAGGCAGTAAATAGAAGTACCCTAAGATATAAAGGATGACAATACAATCAAATAACCATTATCAACTACCCCTCTAACTGCTTAATATAACTCTCCAGCGCCGCTATCCTCGCCTCTCCATCTGCCATCTTTTTGCGTTCCATATTGACAACAGCTTCGGGAGCATTGCTGACGAATCTTTCGTTGGATAACTTTTTGGTTATACCAGCTATAAATCCTTTCTGTCTTTCGAGTTCTTCTTTGGACTTGGCGAGTTCTTCTGCTGTGTCTATCTCAAGATTGAGGTGAGCGAATATCTTTGTCTTACCACAGATAAATGCTAAGCCTTCTACCCCAGTTTCGTCTTTGACTTGATTGACCTTGTCTAGGAGAGCTACTTTAGATAAGAGTTCTAAGAAGCCATCACGATTCATACATCTTTCGATTTCGTTATCGTTGATGATGGTGATATCTATTTTATCTTTAGGTTTCATCTGCTTCTTATTCTTGATGTCTCTGACATTAGAAGCGATTGTTCTTAGAAGTTCTATGTCTTGGATGAGCTCCTTATCTACGTCCTGGGCTTTAGGATATGGAGCGACGATACAATCTTCTCCTTCCTTACGTACTCGCAGTGTATGCCATACTTCCTCTGTGATGAATGGCATGAACGGATGCAAGTGTATGCATATCTTCTCGTAGAGATCTATCGCATTCTGATACGTAGCGGCATCTATAGGTGCTTCGTATGCTGGCTTTATCATTTCCAGGTAACTGGAGAAGAAATCATTCCATACGAATGTGTAGATACCCATCAGCGCTTCTGACAGTCTATAAGTCTCGTAGGACTTCTCTATACCTGCCACTGCTGCATCTAAGGTATTATTGATCCAAGCTGATGCAAGGTTATTGCTCTTAGGCGTTTCTAATTTATCATCGACAACCCATCCTTGGATGAGTCTATTAGCATTCCATATTTTGTTAGAGAAGTTACGGCCATTCTCGACGAGCTTCTCATCGAATAATAGATCACCTCCTGCTGGTGAGCATGATAGCATACCATACCTCACTGCATCAGCACCAAAGCTCGCGATCAAGTCCAATGGATCTGGAGAATTACCGAGAGACTTACTCATCTTACGACGCTGCTTATCTCTCACCATCCCAGTGAAGTAGACATCTTTAAACGGAAACTGATCTCTCCACTCATAACCTGCCATGATCATCCTTGCGACCCATAAGAATATAATATCCCATCCTGTCACAAGAACAGAGGTCGGATAATAATATGCCACTTCTTCTTCGCTCTCAAATCCATTAAATACGGACATCGGCCACAACCAAGATGAAAACCATGTATCTAATACATCTTCCTCTTGCTTCAGGTCTTCCATCTTAAGATCAGGAAAATCCTTCTGTGCTAATGCCAATGCTTCTGCATCAGATTCTGCGACATAGATTTTGTCTTCGTAATAGTATGCAGGTATTCTCTGCCCCCACCATAGCTGTCTGGATATACACCAGTCACGGATATTAGTCATCCAGTGTCTATATGTATTTTTATATTTTTCTGGAAAGAACTCCACGATATCTTTCTCTACAGCTTCCATGGCAGGCTTAGCCAGTGACTCCATATCTACATACCACTGTAGTGATAGTCTTGGCTCTACTACACAATCTGTTCTTTCTGATCTTCCGACGTTATGTCTGATATCTTTTATACCTACTAATGCTCCAGACTCTTCGAGGTCTTTAGTGATCAGTTTTCTTACTTTAAATCTATCTTCTCCGATATATAGCTGACCTGCATCATTGATCGTACCGTCTGCGTTAAATATATCTACGACTTCGAGATCATGTTTCTTACCTAAATCATAATCATTAGGGTCATGAGCTGGTGTGACCTTCAGTGCTCCCGTACCAAATTCGATATCTACATAATCATCAAAGATGATCGGAATGACACGATTGACTAATGGTACGATGGCCTTCTGGCCTTTGAGATGTGTATATCGTGGATCATCAGGATGTACCGCTATCGCCGTATCTCCCAGTATCGTCTCAGGACGAGTAGTTGCTATGGTTATATATTCGTCTTGGCCTTCGAGTTTGTACTTGACACTATATAGGCGTCCATTCTCTTCATTATGGAGGACTTCTTCGTTACTGAGTACAGTCTGAGCTTCAGGATCCCAGTTGACCATACGCTTACCACGATAGAGTTTTCCTTTATTATATAGATCTACGAATGACTTGATCACGGCCTTATACCTGACCTCATCCATCGTGAATGCTGTCCTATCCCAATCCGCTGACGCCCCCAGCTTACGGAGTTGCTTGAGGATGATGCCACCATACTTATCCGTCCATTCCCATGCATGCTTCAGGAATTCTTCTCTTCCTATATCAGACTTCTTGATGCCTTGCTCTCTTAGAAGCTTGACGACTTTAGCTTCGGTAGCTATGGATGCGTGATCTGTACCTGGCACCCAGCAAGCATTTTTGCCTTGTAATCTGGCTCTTCTGATGAGCACGTCCTGTATCGTATTATTGAGCATATGCCCCATATGGAGTACTCCTGTAACATTAGGAGGAGGTATTAATATTGTAAATGGCTCTCTGTCATCTGGTTTTGATGAGAAATAATCTTTCTCTTCCCAGTATGCGTACCACTTTTCTTCTATCTCCGACGGGCTGTATGTTGTGCTTAATTCCATATTACAAAGTTACTATATATGATGAAGTTTATAAATTTTCACACAAAATTGAGAAATAATCATTGTCGCTACACCAAAAACAAATTATATTACATCTATAACAACAAGCAGCAACGCTGAATATGCAATCGGAAATCAACAACATATTATCAAGATGTAGAAAACAAGACCCTCTGGCTCAGAAGGCACTCTACGAGAAATATGCTCCGCTATTCTACGGAATCTGCTTACGATACATGAAAAACAAGCAAGAGGCAGAAGATGTACTGGTAGAAAGCTTCTACCGGATATTCAGCAAATTGCATCAGTTTAAAGATGAGGGCAGTTTTGAGGGATGGATGAAGCGGATCGTAGTTAATTCTAATCTTATGAAAATAAGGAAGAACAGCAATCTCAACTTACACGTCGATATCGAGAATGCTTACAACATCAAAGAAGATGCGACTGCGCTATCTGATATCCAATATGGAGAGCTTCTCGACCTCATGGACGATATGCCCACGGGATACAGAACGGTGTTCAACCTATACGTCATAGAAGGCTATAAGCATCGGGAGGTAGCTGAGATATTAGGTATCAGTATCAATACATCTAAGTCTCAACTGATTCTCGCTAAAAAGCGTATGCAAGAATTGTATAAAAAAAAACATGAAAATCATCTTAAGTCCAGTTAGTATAAATCATAAAATATAATGTCAGATTCTTACGATCATATCAAATCTATCTCCAAGGAATTTCAACCTACTCCACCTCCTATGGCGTGGCACAGAATAGAACAGAGACTATCTGATGTCCAATCTAAAACCAAAAGAAATAGACTGAATCTCATCAGATTCTGGTTCTCCATAGCGGCATCTCTGATGATAATCATCACGTGTACATATGTAATATATCAGGAGTCAGTAAGTCCACAGACCTATGGTGTAGAATATGTGGCAGAATGGGAGGACTTAGATATACAGCAGGATTACCTCTACTCTATAGAGAATGCTCGATCTATTAATAATGCTTCTAAATTTAGTTTTCAGAATTAGCAGGCTCCATTTTCAAAGAATAATCTACTGATTTC